>JAFCCK010000104.1 GCA_017610245.1 Candidatus Iainarchaeum sp. | reverse complement strand
ATTCTCGTCGCACTCAAAGACAATGGCCATATTGTTGCAATGACTGGCGATGGTGTGAATGATGCCCCTGCCTTAAAAGCTTCCGATGTTGGCATTGCTATGGGGCTTCGTGGCACAGATGTTGCTCGCGAAACATCAGACATGATTTTGCTGGATGATAACTTTAAAACAATTGAGGAGGCAGTCAAGGAAGGCAGGACAATCTTCACCAACATCAGGAAGTTTGTGAATTATTTGCTGACGAGCAACTTTGCGGAGGTGTTTGTTGTATTCTTTGTAAGCCTTGCCGGCTATCTTCCCATTGCTGCTGTGCAATTGCTGTGGATAAACCTCATGACAGACGGCTTTCCAGCATTGGCTCTTGGGATTGACCCCCCTCTGCCTGATGTGATGAAGAAAAAGCCCAGGCCAAGGGGCGAGGGCGTGATAAACCAGCGGCTTGCCTACCTGATTGTTTCAATCGGCTTCCTTCTAACAGCCCTCACTGTTGCAATGTTTTTCATTGCCCTAAACCAGGGCGGCATAGTTCTCGCGCAAACAATGGTTTTCACTTCACTCATATTATTTGAATTCATTAGAATTGCTGTCATACGCTCGCAGGAAAAACTAGGCTTTTTCTCAAATAAGTGGTTGGCAGCGGCAATAGGCTTCTCCCTTCTGCTGCAGTTCCTTGTGTTGAATCAGCCTCTCGCGCCCTTCTTCGGTGTTAAAACCCTGCAAGAGATTCCAGCTGTGCTTTGGGCTGTCCTGCTAGCGTTCCTTGCATTGGCGTGGCTTGTTGCAAGAGCCATTACAAAATACATTGTAGCAATTACGCCGAATGAGAGCAGCTAAGCTATTTCAGCTGTACAGCTGTTCCGTAAGCAACCACTTCAGCAGCATTGACCATTATTTCGCTAGTAATAATCCTTACATTGATTACTGCATCTGCCCCTGATTCTTCAGCCTGCTTCGTCATTCTCTGCAAGGCTTCCTCCCTTGCCTCGTTCATTGTTTTAAGATAGGCAGAAATCTCCCCGCCAAACATTCGCTGTATACCTGCTACAAAATGCCCTCCAACTCCTCTCGAGCGAATAGCATTGCCTCTTGCAATTCCAAGAATTTTTGCAATTTTCTTGTTTGGAACATAGTCCGTTGTTGTTACAATCAATTCACTCACCTCCAAAAAGTTTTGACTGGCTACTAAAATCCTCTTTTTCCCTCGGGGCAAGCGCCCCACCAATTGCGCCAAATAGCATTCCCACAATCGAGTCAGTTATAAACCCAAATATAATCCCAAAAATAGAAAAAATTGCCAACATTGAAGTTATTGCTGCAATAGCTTGCCCAGCCCCTGCATTCCCTTGCAAAGACGTGGCTGTAATCGCAGTTACCAATGGCACTAAAAGCAAGACGATGATAATTCTTGAGAGGAAGCCACTAATTATTGCTACTATCGCCCCAACTACTGCCCCTTCTCTTACACCGCCGCCCTTTTTCTTTGCATGGGCATAGCCAACAAATGCAATAATGCCCCAAATCACAGCATTAAGCAAGAGGAGCAATGCCAATGATGCCATTGCAGAAGCAAGACCCATTGCAGAAGCAAGAACTACCAGCATACTGCCAATAAACACCACTGCTAAAAGCAACAGAATATACTTAATGTTCCCTTGTATGTACTCTTCGTATAGGCTCATATACAAAGATTCTCCAATGCCATATTTATATCTTTATCAATAGCCCCGGAGAAAATCGAACCTTGCGGTTCGAAAACTCCGTGGCTTATAGCCCCGGAGAGAACCGGAATAAATTCCGGATACTCCGGCGCTACAAAGTAGCCCCGGAGAGATTCGAACTCTCGTCTCAGGCTCCAAAGGCCTGCATCCTTGACCACTGGACGACGGGGCTGTGCTCTGTAGTATCTGGACCTTGTTCCAGTTCACTACGAGGCTCTAATATAATAAATCAATAAAAAGAATTTAAAAAGAAATTAAAAGAGTCTATTTCCCAAAGCGCCTTTCCCTTTCGTTGAATTCTTCCATCGCTTCCGCCAGGTCTTCCTGCTGGAACTCTGGCCAATACTTTGGGCAGAAGTAGAATTCAGAGTATGCGCTCTGGTAAGTGAGGAATCCTGACAGCCTTTGCGTCCCGCTTGTCCTAACAATCAAATCAGGGGACATTCCACTGTACAAGTACTGGGAAAACTTTTTCTCATCTAGGTCCTGTAATCCTGCCTCTCCCTTCTTATACTGCTCAGCGAATTTTTTTGCAGCGTCAACAATCTCTGCCTGACCGTTGTAGCCAATTGCAAGATTGATTTGTTTTTTGTCAAACTCTGTTGTGAGTGCTTCAGCCTCTTTTATTTTATTCTGAATCTTTTCCGGCAGCAAGTGCAGCCTCCCCAAAAAGCGCAGTCTTATTCCCTGCTCCTCAAAAACACTTTTGCTTTTAACCTTGTCCAGCTCTTTTTCAAACAGCTTGAGCAGAACCTTTAACTCGAGCCTGCTTCTCGAAAGGTTCTCAAGCGAGAGGGTATAGAAGGTTCCTGCCTTTATCTTGGGATATTCCTTCAGCCAATCAATAACTTCCCAGGCTTTTTTTGTTCCCAGCTGGTAGGCTTTTGCATGTGAGATACCTACTTTTCTCGCATACCTCCTATTCCCGTCTGGAATAAAGGCTATCGAACCAAGGCCCATTTTTTACACCGATTTTTTTCCTTGTTTTTTAGAATTTAAAGGAATCAACCAATATATAAATCTTATTAGTGCATTAATCGCAGCCACAGGATTATGGATTGAAAAATTTTTAAAAGTATAGTTTTAAATTCTCGAAAGCACTTTATTATAACGAGTTGCATGCCTGCAAAAGATCCTGTTTTGAAAGAAAAGAAAAAAATGCTCAGCATAGTAAATGATTTGAAGAAGAGAATGCGCGAACTCGAGGACTTGAAGAAGGATATCGAATTGAAGGAAATAAGTCTGGCGAGCTCCCCGAGAAAGAGCAGGGAAATTCGTGAGGAAATAAAAGTGCCCCCACTTAAAATATTGAAGGAAAGCAGTGGCGAGAAGTAAGCAGGCGGGTTTTCTAGAAATGCTTTTTAACAAAACCAAAAACAAGAGGATAATGGGTAGGGTGCGGGTTGCTGCTACCTCCTGGAACAAACTTAAGGGCTTAATGTTCGAGAACAGGGAGCGCTTTGATTATGCCCTAGTGTTTCCCCTGCCGAGAGAATCAACACTGCAGGCAACAATTCACATGCTCTTTGTTTTCTTTCCCATTGATGTTGTCTACCTTAACAAGAACAAGAGGGTGGTGGACATTGTCCGCTCCCTACAACCGTTTACCCCGTCCTACACCCCCAAAAAGCCAAGCAAGTTTTTCATTGAGCTTCCCGCTGGAAAAACCAATGGCATTGAACTGGGCGATGAGCTGAGTTGGTGAAAGTGGCAAAGGAAATTGAAGCAAAAATTCTTGGGGTTGATGGAAAGCAGCTCAAGGCAAAGCTGAAGCAGCTTGGGGCAAAAAAAGTTTTTGAGGGTAAATTCTCTGCAACCTACTTTGATTTTCCCGACAATTCTTTGAAGCGAAATAAAACCATTTTGAGGCTTAGGAGGGAGGGCAATGAAGCAGTATTGTGCGTTAAAAGAAAAACCGTAAACAGCAAACTGAAGAAGCTTGACGAATTC
>JAFCCK010000103.1 GCA_017610245.1 Candidatus Iainarchaeum sp. | reverse complement strand
TTGGATTAGGGCAGCAGGGGCAAACCAGGACCTTTCTATTGTATGCCCTTATTGGGCTCTGGGTAAGCTTCATCTGGCCGATGGTACACCAAAAGCTTTTAAAAAAGGAGCAAGCAAAATCTAATTAAGGTGCAATTCCCGCCTTAGCTCAGTAGTTAGAGCGCTCGGCTGTAGTTTTTTGATCGCGCCCAAAAGGCGTTACGAGTGCTAGACTGCCCCCTTGGGGCACGTGGCATCGAGCTGCTTTGCGGCGAAGATGGCTATCGGCACACCCGATCGAAAACGGGTACCGAGATGTCCCCGGTGCAAATCCGGGAGGCGGGAATCTTATTATCCATTTGCCAATTCAGCAATTCCCTTCGCCTAACCATCTGCCTACTTCATCGTCGCATTTAGGTGTGGGACATTCCTTTATGGGAAGTTCATTATTTTTTAATATGTGGTTTTCCATCAAATCTGTTACAGTTAAGCTGTATCTCCCATTGGGATTTTTGTTATGCAAGAATTCAAACCAGGATAGGATAAGTTCTTTATCTTTTCCTGCAAAATTAGAAGCGTGTGTTGCTACCCCCATTATTTCTTTTTCCTTTAGGGAGTTATACTGCTCTTTTATTTCCCTCAAAGTTGATTCGTCTATCCTCAGGGCTTTGATGTACAATTTGTAGGTCAGAACATTATTGAAGAGGTGGGTTCTTATTATAGTGGTTCTCCCCTCTGGTGTTTTTCCCTCTATAAAGGGCCCTGCTGCATCGTATATAACTCCTGGAGGAGTATCTGTACATTTATCGGTTAGTGTTCCAGAAAAGATTCTTCCGCCCCTGGGAAGCTTCTCTAAAATTTCAAGATAATCATTCATGTCCCCTAGATACTGCTCTGCTTTCCCGAACTTTTCCCTCAACTCTTGCCAGTTCTCAGCATTTGTATAGCCGTCCCAGGTTCCAGGGTGGCTAGGGCCATGGTGGTGGGCAGCTATTTCGTGCCCTGCAGCTTCCCACTGTCTGACCAAAGCCAATTTTTTGTTGTCAGCCAAAACCATTTCTGCCCATTGCGGAGTGAACATTAGGGTTAGTTTTACATTATAGCTGTCTGCGGTTTCAACAAATTCTTTTAGAGTTTTGAATGTATTGCTATTTGCAGTCTGTGGCTCTAAATGAACTGCAAAGAATGAATAAGGCAATTTCCCTGCAACTTCACAGCTCTGCTGTTCAATTGGTTTGTTTACGACTGTTCCGCAGTCATTCAAATCAGTGCAGCTCCTCTTTTGCTGCCCCTCTATACATTCCCCCCAAGCATTGCACCGCCAGTTCTCGGTGCAGGTAGACGGTAGAGGGGGCGGTTGTGGCGGCTCTGTGCAGCCGCTGAGCAAAAGTAGGGAAACCAGCAAAAGAATCAAAAGTGGAATTATTTTCTTCATTAGATTAGAAAGGGACAACAAATATTTATGCTTTTCCTATTGCTTCGCGGAAAACTGAAAATTGGAAGTCCCATGTTTTTAAAAAGAAAGATACATAATAATACTGTAATGCTACAGAGGAGAAAAACGGGGCTAAGCCAATTTGATAGAAAGCTAATGATGCCTTAGCAGTGGAAGCAGAACCCCTCTGGAAAGGTTCCAAAAAGCCAGCATTTAAAGCCCGTGACAAAAGATTAAGTAAAAGGTTAGGGCGGCAAGCCATTAGGTAAAGCTTTTAATCTAAAAACAAATAATATCTGTGAACCGTATGGCTAGGAAAAGGCAGGGCAGGAAAAGAGAGCCTGAGAGCAAGAAAGCACGGAAGGGATCATCTAAATGAGCACTCTCGCTTGGATTTTAGCTGCAACAATTGCAAACAGCCTTGTCGCATTGGCTGGAATTATAACACTCTTTTGCAGCAAGAGAACTCTAGAGGGGGTTTTGTTTGCCCTGGTGGGCTTTTCTGCTGGCGCACTATTGAGCGGTGCATTCTTCCACCTGCTCACTGAATCGCTCGAGGAAATGGCTGCAATGACCGCTTTCACTTATCTGTTCGTCGGCTTTGTCTTGTTCTTTTTAATTGAGAGAATTTTGCACTGGCACCACTGCCATCGCGGGGAGTGTGAGGTGCATCCCGCAAGCTACTTGATTTTGTTTGGCGATGGGATACACAATTTTATCGACGGGCTGATTATTGCCGCGAGCTTTGTTGTTAACATTGGCTTTGGAATTGTTACAACGCTGCTTATTATCGGGCACGAGCTGCCGCAGGAGCTTGGGGATTTTGGCGTGCTTGTGTATGGGGGCTTCGGCAGGAAGAAAGCCCTGCTGTTCAACCTAATTTCACAGATGGCAAGCATAGCTGGCGGGCTGCTCGGCTTTTTTGTTGTTGCGGCAAGCGGGCTTACTACGCTGCTGTTGCCCTTTGCAGCAGGGGGCTTTATCTATATAGCTGCGAGTGACCTTGTGCCGGAACTGCACAAGGAAAGCAGTTTGCGGAAAACTATTGTTTCCTTCGCATTTTTCTTGGCGGGGATAGCCTTCATGGCTGGAACAAAAATGCTTTTTGGAGGGTAAAAAAATGGGTGAGTTGCAAGAGAAAAAGCTCTTGGAAAAGAGCAGGAAGTATGCTGAGGAAAACGACTTAATGCTAAATCCCGATAAAAGGATTGTTGATGCAATAATAAAGGGGCTGCTCAAGAGGGAAGCGGAGAAAGGCGAACTATACTGCCCTGTAGGGCATTGGCAGGCAGCCCTGAAAAAGACCACGAGATAATTTGCCCGTGTGTATTCCATAAGAGAGAGATTGAAGAGCAGGGGCGTTGCCACTGCGGGCTGTTTGTAAGGAAAGAATAACTGGCGCTTTGGATAACTGAGAAATTACTTTCTCTGATATGGCGCCATTAGCTCCGCTTCCGCTAACTTGTGCGCTTCAATCTGCTGCAACAGTTGCTGTGCATTAGTGCATTCTATCTTTTCCACATCCAGCGCATAGAGCTTGAAATAGTACCTGTGAGAACCGCTTGGGGGGCATGGGCCGCCGTAATCCCCTTTCCCAAAATCGTTCTGCACTTGAGTTGCTTCTGCTGGAATAGGACCGCCCTTTGGAATGGACAAAATGTTCGCGGGAATGTTGCACACAAGCCAGTGGTTGAATGTCCCCATGGGGGCATCGGGGTCTCTCAGAGTTAAGGCAAAGCTCTTTGTTTCGGCAGGCGCACCTTCCCAGTGCAACTCGGGGCTTATGTTGGAACCATCGCATGTGAATTCGCTTGGAATTTCCTGCCCCTGCTTTAAATCATTACTGAGCAATTTCATTAATCCACCTCCTTCAAATTCGCTTTCCGGTTGAGCTGGTTCACTAACACAGCCAAACGAAAGAAACAAAATTGCAATCAATGCAAAAATGCCTTCTTTCATACACCTCTCACTCCTAAAACATTTTTTAATAATAAAGTGCATTAAATAAGCAAAGGGAGAGAAATGGCCAGAAAAAACCCGGTAAGGCGAGAAGCAGGGCCAAGTTAAAGAGATTTACCGGTAGCGTTAGCAGCACGCTTAAATCCGGAGCAATTGCTCCGGAATGTTGGGAGGCTGCACAGCAGGGAATAAGGTCCTTGCACCGCGTGCAGAGAAGAAGGGCTCGCAGGAAGTTCTACACAAGGGAGAAGCGTAATGGAGAATGGGAATAAGCCTTTTTTAAACCTTCCCGCCCTAAAT
>JAFCCK010000102.1 GCA_017610245.1 Candidatus Iainarchaeum sp. | reverse complement strand
CTGCAATAAGGCGCTCAAAGCGGGTGGTTTCAAGCTGCGCAGGAGACAATTTGGGCTTTCTGGGGCTCTTGCCCATGGAAACTCTGAGCGCAAGCTTCCTTGCAAATTTAATAACCTGCTCCTTTTGTTTTGCAGTTATTTCTTTTTTATTGGCTAAGTGTTCCAGTACCCTTTCAACTCTCTGAACTGTTGCTTCTGCTTCTCCATAAAAAAACCTTACATCCCCAATACTCAACTTTCCAGGCTTTTTCCTTTCGGCAAGCAGCTTTCTTCTCTCTTCTGGGCTTCTTGCTCTGGTATGACTCCCTATCTTCCCCTTCATAGTAAATAACAGACAGCCATACTATTTAAGCGTTTCCCAAAGGCAACCATTGCCGTGCGATCTTGCGAGCTGCTCCGCTGCCGCGAACTCCTCCGCGTGCAGCAAATTGGGCTCAAAGGGAAATGCTAAAGCATAGCCTCTTTCAACCATTGAAAGGTTTACAAAGGTTCCATCAGCGAAAATATAGGCGAGGGTTCTCCCATACTTGTCCCTTTTCTCATCATCAAACGCCAGTTCAACAGCCTTGCCGTAAACCATTTTCTGCAGGGCGCGCTTGGATTCCTCAAAACAAGGAGCGCCCTTTTCAGGGGCATCGATTCCAATTAAGCGAATTCTGCTCCCATCAGCTATTACAACTGTATCGCCATCAATTACGCGCTGGACAAAGGAGATTTGGCTGCTCCCTTGCGAGGGAGTAAGCAATTCAAGGGAGAAGAGAATGGCTGCCGCAAGGAAGAGCAACAGAAAAGCGATTAAAATTGGGTTGCGCATGTTTTGAGTGGGGCGGGAAAGGAATTTAAGGGAGCACACTCTTTCGTCAATCGGGGTAAAGGTTATGTAGAAGTCATTTGATTGTTTTTGTATGGTGCACGGCACAGGGTTTTTGCATTAAACACGCACCCCCTAAGGGGGCAAAGGGGATTGGATGCTCCCTTTCCCCTAAGAAACCGGCGTTTTTACAGCATTATGGCTGTTTTTCCCTAGCTGCCCTGTACTGCTACCCTTTCTCCCTTATTTTTCACTCTCTTGAGAGGTCCAAGGTCGCGAAATTAAATTTTTGCATGCAAATCTGTGAAAAAATGCCAACAACAAAATCCAAACTGTATGCTCCCTTTCTAGTGAAAAATCAAAACCATTTGCAGAAGAAAAGTTCTGAAAAAAGTACCAATTTTCTGTTTGATGCAAGAATAGTAGGGGTTTTGGGCCTTTTTCAGCTGAAAAAGGTGTTTTCCAAAAGGAAAAATATTTTTTCTTAAAGAAATTTTATCTTTCCTATGGAATTATGTATAAATATCCCTTACCTTCTGGAACTCTTTTTCCACTGTCCTGCTGTTTACATGTTTGCGGTGATGCCTGAAGCCGCCAGCAAAGCTTGCTGGGATGTGCAACAGCTCGTGTATTATGGTTTTGATTTTGTCCTCCCTGCCCTGCTTTCCAAAGCGCTCGCTAATCAGCTCAATTGTATAAAAGGGCTTTGCTCCCATTCCAAGCTGCATCACCTTCCCCAGGGAATGGATTCTTGCAATAGTGCGCCTTGCCTTGCTCCCTTGGCTTTCTATAACAGCAATCCTGCTCAAATCAATGTGTTCAAGGCCCAGCCGCCCTGCTATCTCCCTTGCCCTTTCAGTCCATTCTTTACTGTAAGTGTAGCGCACAATAAGCGATTTCTGCAATCTAATTTAAAGCTTTTGCCTGAACAAATTGAAAAGGTGTTTTGAGTGAAAGTAAGCGAATTGAAGCCAAGGCAAGCAGTGCCTGAAATAGAGCTGGAAGTTGTAAGTAAAGGAGAAGTGCGCGACTTTGCTACTGAGAGGGCAAGCGGAAAAGTGTGTAGCGCAGCAGCCAAAGATGAAACAGGGGAAATAAAACTCACTCTCTGGAATGAGCAATGCGATACAGTGCAAGAGGGGGATAAAATAAAGATTGAAAATGGGTGGTGCAGCGAATACCAGGGAGAAAAACAGTTAAGCACAGGCAAGTTTGGGAAATTGACCAAACAAGAATAGCCCTTTTTCTGTAGGGGGCCTACATCGCAAATATCTCCGGAAATAAAAAAGCTATTGCCATCAATGCAACGAAAACCATTGCTCCTTCATCAAGCTTTTGCCACATTACAGCCATACTCACAAACGGCACAAGCAAAATAAAGTAACTGTAGCCCATTGTTGCAAAAAAGTATCCTGCGAACATCCCGATAGTGAAAAGAAAGAGAAAAACAGTGCCTATCTTTGCCAGCAAGACGGGGATTCCTTTGGCAATGTTTTTCATCAGATTGTAAACTAAGGTCATAATAATACATTAACTTTTAAACAATAAAAAGTTAACTATCTCTCCACTTTTCCTTTTTATTAAAGAAGTCGCACTGCTCTCTCAAACTGCATTGCCCGTGTTTGGGGCGAATGGGCAAACACACTTGCTGTCCAAACCTCACCATAGAGTGGTTTAGGCCCAACCAATATCTCCTTGGCACAACCCCCCTTAGCGCTGCCTCTGTTTCCTCTGGTGCTTTTGTGTCCACCAAGCCAAGCCTGTTGCTTATTCTGTGTACGTGTGTATCAACACAAATCTCTGACCTTTTGAAGGCATAGGCAAGAGTGCATGCACTTGTTTTTGCTCCTACGCCTGGCAACCCCATAAGCTCTTCTCTACTACTTGGAACCCTTCCCTTGTGTTTTTCCAAGAGTATTCTGCTTATTTCTTTTATCCTCTTGGCTTTAACCCTAAAAAAGCCTGCTCCCTTAACCAATTTCTGCACATCTTTCAAGGGAGCATTAGCCAGCTCTTTTGGGCCCTTATACTGTGAAAACAGCCTTTCAACTGCTCTCTCTGTATTTGCGTCCTTTGTTCTTTGGGAGAGTAGTGTTGCGATTAAAACCTTGAAAGGCTCAGGGTGTAATACAACCGCTTCATCTCTGGCATACTTTGCCAGCTCCCTCATTATAAAGGCAATATCTTTCCGCATACTACTAAGGAGGAAGAAAAGAAATAAAAAGCAGGATTGCCAGTTTAAACTGCCTTAACCATACTGCAGTATGCTTCCTTGCAATCCACTGAACAAAACCTTTTCTCATAAATTCCTTTGCCTGGCCAAATGATTTTACCGCAGTTCATGCATTTTGTTTCATAAAGAACAGCGAAATTCTTTGCTCTTTGGGTTAGAAGAGTAACCCCCATTCACCTCACCTCAGTGAAGTATAGGTAAGCGAACTAAATTTAAGAGTATTGCTTTCAGAAAATAAAGAAATAAGGGAGAAGTAGTTTGGGGGACAAATCAACTATTCTTTCTTTTCTTTTGTTTTCTTTTCTTGCTCTTCCTCTGGCTTCTCTTCAGCGGCTTCTTCCTGTGTTTCCTCTACTTTCTCTTCAACAGCTTCTTCCTTTGGGGCCTCAGCAGATTCTGCCTCTGTCTCTTCACTTGCCTCTGCCGGCGCGCCCTTGGCCTCTCCAACAACCTCGCCAAAAGCAACTTTACCCCTTACTGCCGTCACTTTAATCCTGACAGTGTCTCCTTGCTTTGTGTTTGGGACAATCACTACAAAGCCCTTGATTTTACCAATGCCATCTCCCTTGCTACCAACCCCCTCAATAGTTATGTCGTACTCTTGCCCCTCTTCAACCGGTTTTTCACCTTGGAAACGCCTTCTGTTGTATGCACTATATGCCATTAATTTTACACCTCCATATAAACATAACTAGCCCTTTCTGAATCATTCACTCTTCATTCTTCTTTCTGTTGGCACCAAAATTCGCGTAC
>JAFCCK010000101.1 GCA_017610245.1 Candidatus Iainarchaeum sp. | reverse complement strand
GACCTTGTTTATTATAGGGTAAAGGATGCCGCTGCCTTGGATGCTGCCCCAGAGGAGCAGCTTGCGCAGTACGATATTGTGCTGCTTGACCAGCATCTTGGCCCTACAGCCTACGACCACAGCATCAGCAGGCAGCTGGGTGAGGCGTTGGAAAACTTTGTGAGAACAGGCGGAAAGCTTATTGTAATAATGGATTCTGGGATTTACAGAAGCGGCGGAATCTATGGCACAGGAGTGGCAGCAGACGTGATTGGATGGGAAGCAAGCTTTGGAGATGTTGTGCCGGTGCAGTGTGATAGGGCCCAGAATGATATACCAACCTGCACACAGCCGATTCACCTTACTGGAAGGGTTTATAGGGAAGATTTCGACCATAGGATAATGCAGGGCATTGAAGTTGCTCCTGCTGACCCAAGAAGCCCACCGCTAAGCATGCTTACATTTGATGTAAAGCCCACAGGAAACCAGGTAGCATATATCAAGAACGTTGTAACGCCCAGCTACTATCCTGCAATAGTGGAAAAGAGGCTGATTATTGGGAAGAGTATTTACTTTAACTATGACCCGGCATTAACCCCTGGCGTCTGGCAGAACACCCTGGAGTACCTGAGATAGGGGCTTCCCTTCCTTTTCTTCTTTCACCAATATCCTTTAAATATTTGCGCAGGGAATTATAGTTAAGGCAGGTATAGCAGTGTTGCTGCCTTTCATTGAACAGGAAACAAAAGCTCGGAGGTGTAATTCAATGGCAGAAGAGAAGGCAAAAGAAACAAAAGAAAACCTGGAGAATGTAGTGTTCGTGGGAAAAAAGGGGACAATGAGTTATGTTCTCGCAGTTGTAACCCAGATAAACCAGGGCGCGAACGAAGTAATGATAAAGGCTAGGGGCAAGGCGATCAGCAGGGCAGTTGATGTTGCCGAGATTGTGAGAAACAAGTTCATTACTGAAGCGAAGATCAACGACATAAAGATTGCCACTGAAGAAATAAGCACAGAGGAAGGAAATCCCCTAAAGGTTTCAGCAATAGAGATAAAGTTGGTCAAGTAAAGCAATCTAAAGTAAGACGGAAAGTTGAAAGGCTTTCTTTTTTTCCTTTCAATTCTTATTCTTTTCTTTTTATCTATTCTTAAGTGGTGTTATTGATGAGGGGTCCTGTCTGCGAAGAGGATGTAAAGTATGGAAAGCTCTGCAAGATTTGCGAGGCAAAGCTCAAGGCAGGGCAAATAAGCAGTGTGGATCTCGGGCTGTTGAAGGCAATTGATAAGCTAGAGAACAAAAAGTTTTTGATTGCAACTGAAGTTGTGAGGGCTTTTGAATTGCCTGACATTATACTTGTTTTTGCTAGGGGCAATGTCGGAATGCTCATTGGGAAAGCGGGAAAGAATGTAAAGGAACTGGAGGAAAATCTAGGGAAAAAGATAAGGATAATAGAGCTTTCAAAAGAGCCCAAGGAAACAATACAGCAGGTATTTGGGAGAGCACGCGTTCTTGCAGTAAACAAAGTATTCAAGCCCGAGAGCGAGGAATTGAAGGTAATTGTTGATGAGAAAGACAAGCTGCGAATCGGGCCAAACAAGGAAAAGATTGAAGAGATTCTCGGGAAAATACTGAAAACGCCGGTTGAGATTGGGTTCTCGTAGAATGCGCACAAAAAGGGCTTAATTTGCACAAAAAAATGTCAGGCTTAACCCACTTTTAAACTAGAGCTTCAGGAACTCTTGTATTTCTTTGATTTTCCTTGGGTTAATTGAAACGTGCTGTTGATTTGTGGATTGCTTGGAAAGCAGGAACCGATCGTTAATTAATTGCTTGATTGCCTGCTTTATCGCTTTTTGGCCCCTCTTGTTAGAGCGAATGTGATTTGGCAGGCCCTTGGAAAGATTAAAGATGGCAGTATGCGCTCCACCAACCTTGCCAAGATTGATTAGCTTTCTAAGAATAAAACGCTTAATGAAAACAACATCCTTAGGCATGCAACCAAAACAAACAACAAAAAATTTAAAAATAATATTACTGCTATCTTAGTATATTAATATACCAAAACAAAAGATTTAAATATTTGTTGATGGTAGAATATTAGTGGAAGTGGTCTCATGGAAAATGCGTTTCTTGAATTCTTGGGAAACAACCCAAACACTAAATTGCTGGAGTTTTTGATTACTGGAAGGGAGTTTGATTACTCCCTTACTGATTTGGCTGAGAATGCTGGCATTGGTTGGAGTACGCTGCACAGAATTCTGCCCAGGCTTGAGAAACAGGGGATAGTGGTAAAAACACGTGAGATTGGAAGAGCCAAACTCTATAAATTGAACCAGCAAAACGAGGAAGTGAAAAAGCTCATTTCTATCTATGACGGCATCATAAAAAAGCGGCTGGAGCAACTAGAAGAAAAAGAAGCAATAAAGGCATAGAATAGCAAAAAACCCCGAAACTGCACAAAAAGGGGTTACTCAAATTTATCCAGCAATGCTTCTTGACGAAAGGTTAAAATAGGGGGAAAGGAGTTAGTAATTGTTTATGAGAGCTTACCTGCTAATGGGATTAGTTATTGTTAGCATGGTTTTAGCTGGATGTGTAGAAGAACAGGCAGAATTTATAACAAGGGACGATATCAAGGAACTTTGTGGCCCGGATTTTGAGCTACTTAAACCCGATTATAGTTGTGATGCGCCGATGCCTTGTGAGGACAAAGTGGTAAATGTTAAAGCTTACGGCGTTGGCATGAATACAATTCAAACATACCCGGACGGGCAAATCTACAGCGCAAATATTAGCTTATATGACTATAAAGATGAAGCCGTGAGCAGAGAAGAATTTTACGAACTCATAAGTCCCAAGGGGTCTTTAGGGTTAGAGCTAAGCGACCCTGAAAATGCAAGAATATTAAAGGACCGATTAGAATCCATTGAGCCCGATGCTACTCTTCCAATCAAAATCTATGTAAAAAACGCTTTAATAGAAGGGCATACCCAGAGGAGTCTGTTTATTGGAGAAACCACAGCTAATTGCTGGAGAACAGTTATTTTAATCGCATATAGCGAAGACATAGAATTCAAAAAACCCTAAAGCAGGATATGCCCCCCCACCCAGGGCTGTGTGTAGGGAACTCTCTCAGCAGGCCGGGGCGGCTTTGCTCAAAAAAACCACGAAAACACACAAAAAGGGGGTTCGAAACCCAAAATAGTGCGCCCTTTTTGTGCAAAGACTCCAAAACCGAAAGCTTTATATATATCATGATACTATCATGATAGTGCAATGGGGAGTCATGATTCAATCAAGGGAATAGAGAATATTCTGGAAAAGGGGGATCTAATCAAAAAGATTTCCCCTAAATTCAGTGAGCTAAGCTTGGATATCCAGGAAGTGTACAAACACAGTAAGGATCCAATGTTTATTGCTGTATTGCTCTTCAAGCTTGCAGAGGAGAGGGAGAAAACCAACAAAATACTGGAAAAAATCTTTGACAAGTATGATGAGATAATGCTCAAGCTTAAAACACCCGGAGGCGCAATGAATGAAGCCTCCTTAACCCCAACACCCCAACCACTCCCCGCTACTCAGATCTTGCCAGAACAAGACCAAATGATAATGCATTTGGTCGCTACAAGAGGCCAGATTTCTGCCGAAGAAGTGAGGGCAGAGCTTGGCTACAGGGGAAGCAACGCGGCTTCCCAGCGCTTAAACAAACTGTTTAAGGACGGGCATTTAAGAAAGGTTCAGTCCGGGAGGAAGGTGCTGTATTTAGCGAGGAACTTGTAGAATCTTGTTCTACTCCCAACCCCCACCTCCTTTGCTAAACAACCTTTCTCCCTAAATGCCCGCCTCCTTTGCCTTTTTTCCGAA
>JAFCCK010000100.1 GCA_017610245.1 Candidatus Iainarchaeum sp. | reverse complement strand
CTTGAATCCCTTTCTGCTCCCTTGCTCTCTAATTTCTGGGGTGATAATACCGGCAATTTTCTTTCCCTTTAATTCTTTAATTAGCTCTTGAATTAATCTACTTTTCCCACAGCCAGGCTTGCCTGTTAAAAGAAAATTCATTTTTCTCCCTATAAATGCTTAAAAGAAGTTAATTTATTTAATGTCTATAATGAGCAAAAACGCAGAGAAAGAAATCTTTACAATTGGGCATTCAACGCGCTCCCTTGCTGAATTTTTGGGGCTTTTGAAAGAATTTGGAATTGAAGCGGTTGCTGATGTAAGGAGATTTCCGAGCTCAAAAAAATTCCCGCACTTTAATAGGGAGGAATTGGAAAAGGTTTTGGGGGAAGAAGGCATTGAATATATTTGGTTTGAGCCCTTGGGTGGCTTCAGGGGCAGGAAGCATAGGCCTGGAAAATGCCTGAAGGCAGGCGGGTTTGCTGCATACAAGGAACATTTGCTCGGCAGGGAAGCAAAGCAAGCATTCAAGCAATTGCTGCAAATTGCAGCAAAAAAGAAAACCGCAATAATGTGCGCTGAACGATTTTGGTGGCGTTGCCACAGGATTGTGCTGGGAGAGGAATTAAAGAAAGGAGGTTGGAGAATAATTCACATAATCGAAGAAAACAAAACAGGAGAGCAAAAAAATGCCCCTCTTGATTGAATTTGTCTTGGTTGCTATTGCCCTTTTCCTGGTGCATGAGTTCCTGCACTATGCGATTGCTAAAGCACTGGGCTTTCCACTGATTGCGTTATTCTTCGTTTTCCCATTGGGAATTGCAATGCTAACAGAGGACGATGATAGAAAGCTGGGGCAAGAGATTGTAATAAAAGTTTCCCCAACCTTAATAACTTGCCTGCTTGCAATACCATTCCTCTTTTATGGCCTGCCTTTTTTCTTTGCCCTGATAATTGTTCTATTAATTGCCGGCGCAAAAGACCTGTGGCATGGCATTAAAGCATTGGGAGCAAAAGATTTGGAGCGCTTTTTCATCGAAAGCGAAGCAGCTGACCTGCTCACAATCTTTGCCCTGAAAGAGAGAAAGATGGCGAAAATAATTGTATTCAATGCCGAAAGATGGAAACAACACTTACTCAGGGACAACTTGCATGGGGAAAGAGTTATTTAAAGAGATACGCCTACGCCACTGTCTTTGTGCTCGTGCTGCGTTCTGAAGTGGCACTTGGGGCACTCAACCCAAACAAATATTCTGCCCCCTTCCAGCTTTGGCACATCAACCCTAACCATTTCTGCATTGCATTTTGGGCAGCGCATTTAAATCAAGAGAATTGATTGGTGAAAAGGAATAAAATAATAACTAGGGCAAATTCTTTGGGGTTGTAATGCTAAGGGCTGTTCTATTTGACCTGGATAACACGCTTGTGGATTTCATGAGAATGAAGGAGGCTTGCAGTGAAGCGGCAATCCACTCAATGGTGGAAACTGGTTTGCCATTGGAGGAGGAAAAGGCAAAGAAAAGGCTTTTTGAGATGTATAGAGAGGTTGGCATAGAGAACCAAAGCATCTTTGAGAAATTCCTGAAAGAAACGATTGGGAAAGTGGATTTCAAGATACTTGCAGCGGGAATTGCCGCCTATAGGAGGGTGAAGGCTGGGCATTTGGTGCCATATGCACATGTGAGGGAAACTCTGATTAAGCTGAAGGAGCGTGGACTAAAGCTTGGGATAGTGAGTGATGCCCCAAAGCTCCAGGCCTGGCTGAGGCTGGCGGAAATGAATCTTGCTGAATTCTTCGATATAGTGATAGCACTGGAGGATACAGGGCAGTTAAAGCCGAGCGAGCTCCCATTCAAGCAGGCAATCAAAAAGCTGGGACTGAAGCCAGGGGAAATACTTTTTGTTGGCGACAATCCCGAAAGGGACATCAAGGGAGCAAAAGCAGTGGGAATGCATACTGCGTTGGCAAAATATGGGCAGTTCGCAGCTGGAAAAGAGAAGGCAGAACACGAGCTGAGGAACGTGAGGGACATTCTAAAAGCTGTTGATTACTACAAAGAGAGTTAAGTGTATTCCTTTAGCTGAATTCCGGGCTTTCTCTTTGCAATCGCTTTCTTTGAAAGTTCAACACATTTAAGCAGAGCAGCTTCCACACTACTGCCCTTTCCATTGAAGGCAGCGGCTCCACTATGCCCTCCCCCTGAGCCTTCAAAAAATTTCCCTAAGGGCTGAAAAATATCTCTCGCCAAATCAATTCCCGTCTCTTTCAAAACGCTTTGGCTTGCCCTGCCACTGATTTTAAGCTCATTGCCTTCACTGTTCCCTGCAAAGGCAATATCTGCCCCAAGCTTTACCAAGGCTGTTGCTGCATCAGCCTCAAAGGCTCCAATGTCTGCGGTAACGGCAATGAACTCTCCAAGTCTAAAAATCCTGCTTCTCTTTGCCGCCTTTAATACCGCAATTTTCTCACTGAAACCCCTTTCAACTCGCAGCAAAGCAACTATTTCGGAAAAACGCTTTCCGCTCTTTTGCAGCAGCGCAGACATTACAGTGAAGGTGTTTGCATCAGCAATCAGAAAGTGCGCGCTATCAGCCGTTATTCCGGCAGCGAGCAGCATTGCCATCTTTTTACTAATCCCAGCATTAGATTTGAGCAGCCACATGTATACAAGGGAGCAACTGGCAACCGCATCCTCTTCAATCCAGGCATTTTTTCCTGCGACAATTTTGTCCCTGCTTTTTGTGTGATGGTCCAAGAGGTATTTTTTGCCTGGGAAACTTTTCACTGCCTTTCCCATGTTTCCAAGCATATCCCAAGAGTTGAAATCCACGAGAATCAGTGTATCGGCTCCCTGCAGTGATGGTCCCAATGAGTATCTAATTTTCATTTTTTGGGCAAGGATTTTAGCAGCAAGAGAAATGTGTTCCGGCACTCCTAGCTTAACAGAATTCCTTTTGCTGAGAAAGAGGGATAGGACAGCTGCTGCAGAAATGGCATCTACATCAGCTCCAGCATGGGTAAGCAAAACAATTTTCTTGTTTTTAAAAGCAGTAAGAGGAATCAAATGCCTCACTTCTTTTTCTCTTTCTCGTCTGATTCCTCTGTCTCGATTACCTCACTTTCCGCTGCTCCTGCTTGCTTCTGTGCTGATTCTATTTCTCCCTTGAGCTTGTTCAGTTTGTTAACGAGACTTTCCTCTTGCTTCTGCAATGTTTTTATCCTGAGATCGACGCTTTCCTTCCTTTCCCGAGTTTCTTTCTTTACCTTTGCAGTATCAGATAAGATGAGAATGTTCCCAACAGCCTTGTACACCTGCTTTTCCTTTGTCTTCTCAAGCTCATCTAGAGTTACCTTGAGCGTTTGGCTCTGTATTTGCAACTGCTGTTTTTGGGCGGAAATGCCAAGCAACTGGTTTCTGCTCCTCTCAAAATCCACTATCTTTTGCTGAATATCGTTGGCCATTTTATTCAACCTCCGCTATTTTTTGAACCAATCCAATCAACTTCAAACAGCTGTTCAGGGATGCTCTCAATGCAACCGCATCTAAGGCAGTAATATTAAGTGAAAGAACAGCTTTATTAACCTTAATTTTTGTTTCACTCCTTCTGTTGTGGCTTGAGTTAAGGTCGGGCAGCAGGGAATTTAGCGCAGTTAACGCTTCATCCTTCCCTTTAAAGAACAGCCTTACCTTACAGCTATACTTGAACCTCATTTTTTATCGTGCTTTCACATCTTTGGCAAGGGGCTCCCTCAGCTTATACAAAACCTTGTACGCGCATTGCGGACATCGCACAATGCCATCGGGAAGCCTCTCAAATCGTTCCCCGCACTTTCCACACCTATACATTCATATCACTTCTTCCCTTTCTTCTTTTTCTCATTGGACTTTTTTGCCTTCTTCCCTTTGCTGGCCCTTTCCTCTGGTTTCTTTTTCGGCTTTGGCTTAG
>JAFCCK010000099.1 GCA_017610245.1 Candidatus Iainarchaeum sp. | reverse complement strand
ATTTAAAAGATAGATGCTATCATATGAGCGTGTTTTGTAGGAACAACCCTTTCCCGGCTATACCCGTCTTCTAAATGCCTTTGCAAAGAACTGCCGCCTTGTTATTGCCCCTTTCCCGGTTTTCCTTGCCCTGCCTCTGCCCTTTTTTGCAGTCCATTCCTCTAGATTGAGAGACTCTTCAAACCTCTTTTTTGAGCTGTCCCATCTAAATATCCTCGGACCGTAATAGCCAGTGGGTGCCATTCTAGAGCTTATGTACTCCCTTGCAACCCTGACATAAGCCCTTCTCCTTTTCGGATTCTTGAGCATTCTTTCAAGGTCAAGCCCGTGCTCGGCGCCCATATATACCCCTATAATAGGTTTCCTGCCAAGGATGCTTTTTAATTTCGGCGCAACGGCTGCTTCGAGTCTCTCAGTTATTACGGCATTCCTAAAATGCCTTGTGAAAACCATGCCCTTTCCTGCAATGTATTCCCTAAACCTCAGCCCGAGTTTCCTGTATGTGCTCGCTTCCCCTTTTTTCAATGAGACCTTTCCAGCTGACTCCAAAAAATCGTGAAGAATGAATGGGGAGGACAATAATGCTATGAGGGCGCCATATTTTAGAAAGGTTCTTCTATTTATTGCCTCCTTTCCATTGGTTGCAATCGTGTGTATCAGCTTCCCGACAGCAACAATGCCGGCTGGCGCTGCAAAAAGCTTTGCTAAAATAGCCCCAAGTTTGTAGGGGCGCAACTTCTTTTCCGCCTTTCTTATTTCCAACCTGGCGGTTTCTGCCCATACGCCAGGGTCAAGAAAGAAAATCTCCTTTGCTCTTTCCTGCAGCTTCTTTTTTTTGATTTCATCTATAAACAATGACCTGGTATCTACACCATAAACAGTGAAGCCCGGCTCTTGGAGAGACATCTCGGCTGAGGCAGCGTCAAGCTTAACATTTTTTGGAATGCTGTCAACAAAATTGTCGTGCTGCTCCAAGTTTATATAATAAATCGCATTGTTTGTCTCTATTTTGATGTACGCCATGCATTATGATTAGGGATTGTTGAAATAAAAGAATTTGGGCTAGAAAGCGCTATTCCGGCCTTTAGTTGCCCTTTTAAAACCATGCCCTTAGAAAATATCTAATTGCTTGAATGCTTTAGTTCAAGTAAAATAATTCAAAAAAAGGTGAAAAAAGCAACATGGGTGAAGACAAGTTCGGCAGAGAACTGCATAAGGTAACCTGTTCTGACTGTGGCCAAGAAACGGAAGTACCGTTCAAACCAGACGGAACGCGCCCGGTTTACTGCCGAGAATGCTATATGAAGCACAGAAAACCAAGAAGAGACTACTAATTCTTAGTAATTAGTTCAGAAAATTCTTGTAAATTATTTTCTAATTTTTTTGTTTTTTTATTTCTATTTAATTATACGTACAGTAGTAGTATCCTATCAAGCAATATTTCAATGTTTGACATCTGGGCCCATTCTGTATTTTTTCCTCAGCTCCCTTTCTGCCCACTGTATTTTTTGTCTGGGCACTCTTAGTTCGGCAGGAGCCCGGGCTATAAGCTCCTCCAGCTTCTCTGCCCATCTTGCAGGCGTCAGCCTTACCCTCCCGCTTTTGCTAGTGTGCCCCTGATGGTGTGTCTTGGCGCCGGCGACAAGGCCAATATCCCTGCCCTCTTTTTACCCCTGGGATTTCCACGTGCCATAGCTAAAATATTATGACAAGGCAGAATAAAAAGGTTTGCCGCAAGGGAGCATATTTTATTCTAATCGCATTTCATAGCACTTAGTAGGGGCTAAAATGGAAGAAGATACCGAGGTAAAGGTGGAGATAGGCGGCCCAGAGCCAGAAGTGCCAGAGCTGCCAGAAATGCCCATGCCTTATTTTTCTGCAATGCTTGGGCCATTCAGGTTTCTTTCCTGGATTCCCTTTATCATTACAGCAGTCGCTGTGTTTATTGTTGTATCTTTAGTTCAGCTCATCTACAATATCATAATGCAGCCAGATGCCCCAATAACCTGGGGGGCAGTGTTCGCAATGTTTCTGATTTCACTGGCAATAGCCCTGCTTTTCCATTGCTCCTCGGCTTCTTCTTCCATCTTTTCCAGTCTGGTGTAATAATCGGGAAACTCGTTCAGGTGTGCAAGGGCAATCTTCCCGGTAATCAAAGGGTCGTCGTCCGAAACATTGGTGTTGGCATCAACAGTTCCGTGCTCAAGCTCAACATCCATGCCCTTCCTAAACTGCTCAACATCAAAGCGGTCCCATTTCACGCCCAGCTTTTCCCCAATCTCTTTTGCCTGCTCAGCAGTGAAATGCTTTTTCGCGCTCACCAATACACCCATGTTGTTTAATGACCAAATTATTAAAAAAGGGTGCTGCATTGGGAATGTTCCTGCCAATCCCGGCAGCTTTAGCGGAAGAGCTGCTCTGCAAATAAACACCGGAAACCTGCTCTCCCAAAAGGGTTATTTAAAGCAAGCCCCTTTTTTTCACATGCTCTTGAAAAAATTGCAGGCCTTGGGCATTGCGGCTTCCTGGGACAGTTGCGGTGGAGTAAAACATAAATCTTTCAGAAAAGCGGGCATTCCTGCAGGGTTCTCCTATTTTGTGCACGACTGCAGCGGGACAAGCGAGGATTGCAGGCTGATGAAAGTCCTGCAGAGCAACAAGTGTGTCCATGACTGCAAGTACTGTTTTAATTCCAGCCACGGGGGAATGAAAACAGAGCTCTCCCCAGCCGAGCTTGCCAAGAGCTTCAGCTCGCTTGCAAGCAAGGGCTTTGTGCAGGGTCTTTTCCTGAGCTCCGCAGTTACAGGTAATGCAGAGCGCAGCGCAGAGCAAATAATAGAGTCAGCCAGGATCCTGAGGGAAAAATTCTGTTTCAGAGGCTATATTCACCTGAAAGTTCTGCCAGAAACACCGAGATGGCAGATTTTTGACATGGCAAGATACGCTGACAGGCTTTCCCTAAATATTGAAGTGCCAAGCAAACAGCACTTGCATGAGCTTTCAAGCACAAAAGACTATTACAATGATTTGGAGAAAAGACTGCTCTGGATAGACAAGGCAAAGAGGAAAGGTCTGCTAAGGAGCTTTACAACCCAGCTCATTCTCGGCGCATCTGATGAAACAGATTTCGAGGTTCTGGAGAAGATGAGCTGGCTGTACGAGAACACTGCATTGCACCGCACTTATTTTTCTGCTTTCTCCCCAGTGAAGAACACTCCCTTGGAAAATAAAACAGCAGAGAATGCAGCAAGGGAGCACACACTGTACCAAATCGATTGGCTCCTGCGAATCTACGGCTTTCAGAGGGATGAAATAGAGCTTGCCCTTCAGCACAATGGAAATTTCTCCTATGCCATTGACCCGAAAATTGCGATTGCATTAAACAACCCAAACCAATTCCCAGTAGATGTGAACTGCGCAAGCGAAAAAGAGCTGCTAAAGGTCCCAGGAATAGGCCCCAGAACAGCAAGAAAAATCATCGAAATGCGGGAAAAGCGCAAATTTCACAGTATCAAACAGCTTAAAGAGGCAGGGGTAATAACCAAGAGAGCCCAATCCTTCATTTGGCTAGACGGCTCAATGCAGAGAAGAATAACGGAATGGTGAAACTTGGCAGATTTTGGGAAAAACAGGCCGATTCTGGCGGTTCAATTCAAGCCGGAACAGCCATAACTTCTACATAACTATAAACTGGCTTTTGCCAATTCCGCGCTCCCTCCCCAGATTCTGCTGCTCCCTTGAAGCAATAATTTGTGCTACTTCCAAAATTTCATCTAAGCGTTTCTTAGGGCAATAAAACAGCACGTGCCTTTTCCCTCGCATATGCTGCAATCATAGCTCCAATCCCCAAAAAGCCCAGCATCTTTATACTCTTCAATCACTTGTTCCAAATTTTCCGTGTTAGCGTGGCACACCGCAACAATTTTAATATTTTT
>JAFCCK010000098.1 GCA_017610245.1 Candidatus Iainarchaeum sp. | reverse complement strand
CAATTTTCTCAACAGTATCTTTTTCATTCAAATTTCCTCTGAATATCATCGCTAGCGCAATTGTTATCAGCGCAACAAGCAGAGTGAAATTAAATGCTGAAAGAATTCCAAGCAATTCAAGCAGGAAAAAAGCAACAATGAGAATAGAGAAAAAGGAGAGAGTGCTGTAAGCAATTTTTTCAAGCAGGGGCTGTTTTGTAAAAACAAGGAAAGCAAGCACGCACAGCAGGGCAGAAAGCAAAGCGATTCCCGCAATAGGATTCATTTTAAAGCCACTTCTTTTTTCGGCTGTTGTTGTTGCAGCAATACCCTTAAATTCTGCCCTTACCTCATTTTTTCCTTCCTTCAGAGAAACCCTTTCATTTGATTCAAAGGTTTCGCTAGAAAAGTAAAGCCCGTGGTCGAGCTCATCATTCACAAAGATTTCTAGGGGGGAATACACCAAACCATCGTTGTTTTCAACCTTTACCTTTACCCTATCGCTCCCCTCAAATGAAATTGAAATAATCGGGGTTTTTTCCTCAAGTGCTCCCTCTGCGAGAACCGCATGATAAAAGACTTTGTTGTTTCCAACATACACTTCAACCAGATTTTCTCCAAGGGAGAATACATCTGTTGGAATGCATTCCCTCAGTTGCGGGTTTTTACTCAAATCTATTTCGCTTTTTACAATAACAGTGCCATTGGCTATTACAAAGTAGGGCTCGATTCTTTCCTTCCAATGCGTACTATTTACCTGCAAAGAAAAGCAGTTTTTCTGCCCAGCTGCTGTTGCCCTGTCAAATTTCGTGAGGAAAATTTCAGCGCGCCTCTCTTTTGCTGAAAGAGAGCCCCAGGAAAGAGAGCTCACCCAGACAGCTGTAAGGATAGCTGCAATGGCAATGAATGCAAGCAAAAAGCCCTTTTTTTGCATTAAAACCCTACAGAAGAATGTATGAAAAAAGTTTAAAATAGGTGAATTTAGCCAGCCTACTTTGTGAAAGCGCTTGCTGTAACGCCGGCATCCCAGGAAAAGCGGGGCCTGACCTTTATCATCCAGATTTTTTCGCTGTTGTCATCTATAATCAAGGCATAGCCCTTGCTCTTTGGCATTTCAGCATACAAGTGGTCGAAATCCTGGTGCATATAGCTTGGCCTTAATGCAGAAACAGCCTCAATGTCTGGTTTTGAGGTCATCCTGTGGGAGATAAACAAATCACACTGGCTTATTGCATCTGGGTGCAGCTTGTTTGGGCGTTGTGTAGCCAGCAGCAAACTCAGCCCAGGCTGTCGCCCAACCCTAACCCATTCAAGTAAAACCTGCATAGCCAGATTTTTCTCATCTCGCGGCATGAACATATGTGCTTCATCAATCATCATCCAAACAATTGGCATTGCCGATTCTCGCTTCTGTCCCTTTAAATGCTTTATTTCCTCTTCTTTCCGGAAAAGCATTCTCTCCTCAAACAGTTTTTTGCCAACCAATGCAACAATTATATCACGCGTTCCCTCCACGCCAATTGCCTGCCTATAAGCGCTCACATCTATCACTGTTATCGTGCCAGGCTTTGCAATTTCCCTAAGGCGTGTGCCCTCCTTTTCAATCAAGCCCCAGGTTTTCGCCACATTCAGCCTATTAATCATTGCCTGGCGCACAATTTTGGTGCTCTCAGTATCATTTTTTATTGCCTTGATGAGCTCATCAATTCCATAGTAGCTTCCAAGCTTTTCCTTTACCTCTTCCACAACGCGAGTAATAAGCACTCCTTCTGGGTCTTTCCACGTTAGATTAAACAAAACCATCCATTCCACTGCATCAAGCTCAGAAGCCTTAAGGGTGAATGTTCCACTTACAGGCAAGCCCTTTTCCTTGTAAAAAGCAATTTTTCCTTTCGGCACTAAAACCCTTACATCGGTTTCAGCTGGCTTCAGGTCCCAATCTGCGAGCTCTTTCTGGTTTTCCCTGTTAGGAAACTTTAAGCTCCAAAAGATGCCAACAGTGTCGATTGCAATAATGGAGATGCGGTTCCTTATGTTTGCAGGCAATCTCGCAAACTCTTCCATCAGAACAGCCATTGTGTAGCTTTTTCCAAAGCCCCTCTTTCCGCACACAAGCACCAAATGCGGCCTTGTTAAGTCAATGAAAATCTTTCTCCCGAGAACAGGCTTCTCCCCGCGAGACATTAACACTTTTCCAAGATAGCCGCTACCTTCAAAGCCATATTTTTCTATATCACTGGGGGACCTTCCCACTATTGATTTTTGTTTGCTCAAGTCGATTGCCATTCTGAACAATAAACGCCGTTAAGGTATTTAAACTTTAACATTAAATGCCGGCAGGACGCTTTATTGCGGCTGTTTAAATTTGGTAAATCTTTTATTCATGTTTTTGTTCGGCTTTTTTCCACCATAGAGAGTCTCCATAGTGCTCCCTAAGCAGGCCAATAAGTTCTGCATGTGGTTTTTTGAGTAGTGCTCGCCATTCCTTAATTAACTTCCCGATTAATTCTGGGCTAATGCCTATGAAATTTTCTTTCACTAAATCAAACAAGAATCTTGGCGCCTTTTTTTTGTAGGGGGCAAAAGCTCTACGCTGACTCTTTCGGCTTTTTTTAGGAGAGAGTATCTCGCTACAGCTGGGTTATGCGGGTCAAGGTGCAAAAGGCCAAGCTCCTCTACCCAACCCAACAGCTGCTTTTCTGTTCCTACCTCCAATCCAATTCTTTGCTCAAGTATTTGGGATAATTTTTGTTTGGCAAAGTAAGGGGCCCTCAATGTAACTGAATGCTCAGGGGGGCCTGCTTCGCGTTTCATCTCAGGGTGCGTGCGTTGGAATCTTACCAGTGCTGGCTCGTTGTCGATATCCCGCGGCTTCCTTTTGCCGCGTCCAGCACTGCCAAATAAGTAGGCGCCCATTACAAATGGGAATTCTCTTTTGAGCTCTGGCAAGGCGTCCCTAATAACCTCTTTATAGTGTTCAATGCGTCGCCTTCGCATCGGTAAGGCTCTTAACAATTTTTTATTAATTCTTCTCCGCCAAACACCGATAGTTCTTGCCACTTTTTCTTTACGGCCCTGTTTCATTAATTATGCTATGTTAAAATGTTATTTAAAAGATTCTGGAGCCTGAAAAGGGGGGTTTAAATTAATTTATCATCCAACTGCATGTGGCTTAGTAGTTGGTAATTGAATGCCCAAAAGCTTAAATTCTTTAACATCTATTATTTAATTGATTTTCAATGCCTGCTGATTTGAAGCAACAAGAGGAAACGCTAAAGCTTCTGATTAAAAAGATTGACAGCGAGATAGTCCGCTTTGAGAAAATCAAGACAGAGGTCGGGGTAAAGAGAGCAAAGCTGGAGGAATCTGTTAATACTGCTGGCTTACAGCCTGTTCCAATTGAAATTGCCCCGCATTCTGGCACGGGCGAAAACCTTGAGCAGGAAATCAAACAGCATATCCTGGATTTGAACAAGCTAAAGAATTTCATAAATGGAAAGCTTAATGTAGTGATAAAGGAAGAAGAACTGCTGAACGAACTGCAGAAAAAATACGGCAAAGAGGTCGGAATAAAGAAGATTCCAGGCGGGGAATTCGAGTTAACCTTCTCAGATGCTGAAACCAAAAAAGCATTTGCCGCATTGCAGAAGAGCAAAAAAATGCTTTCAACAGTAAAGAGAAGCGTTCAATCGCTGACAGAAGAAGAGGGCAGTAAGAAACCAAGCGAATCATAAGATTTGCTCTGTCGCCATATTATCCTATTAAGGCTTTTTCTATTGCTTCAGCGTCAAAGCCAATAATTACCTTGCCGTTAATTTCTATTACTGGGACACCCATCTGCCCGCTCTTTTGAACCATCTCATCCATTGCTGTCCTGTCATCTGCCACATTTTTCTCCTCGAATGGAACATTCCTTTCTTCCAGGAATTTATTTAGCATCTGGCACCATGGGCATGTAGGGGTGGAAAAAA
>JAFCCK010000097.1 GCA_017610245.1 Candidatus Iainarchaeum sp. | reverse complement strand
GAAAAGCATACAAAATAAAGAGTGATGGCAAGATTTGGAAATCTATGGGTGCTGTTGAAGAGACTCTTTTTACAAAATGTAATGGGAATTTGCTTTCAGAACTGAGCATTAATGAGATTGAGATAATCCCAAGTAATTTTACCATTCCTTTCTTAGGCGGCCTATGGGGCCTTCTTGGTTACCCGACTGTTAATCTGGAGATAACTATTGATTTTTTGCCGACAGTACCATCTGAACCACGGATTTTGTCAATCATTCCCTCGCCGGTCTATTTAGACAAACATGATAAAATTACTTTCAGCTTATTAATTCCAGCAGGTGCTAAGAAGTTTATTTTTAATATATATAGAGAACCGGACAGAAAAGCGGTTATTGAGAATCTAAATGATGTTCTGCCACCGGAATCGGAAAATTTCACAAGAGATGTTGTAAGAGATTATGAAATACCTTTAGTAATAGCTACTTTGCCATCTGGAGAAAAAGCCTTTTTCAGATGGGTAAAACCAGGAAACTACTCTGCAATACTTTCGGTACCAGGTACTGATATGGTTGTCAAGGGATTTGAAATAAAGGACAGAGAAGAGCCAGTGCAACCGCCAGCGCCAGCAGAATTATGGGGCATAGAAAAGTTGGGCGAATGGGTTGGCTATTATTATAAAAAAATCTTGAAGAAAACTAATGACTGCGAGACTTATATACAAAAGGCGAAGGATTATGAGAATGAAATAGCAGAAAATAACAATGGCATGAACGAAAACCTAATCAGGGCAATAATTAAGGTAGAATCAAGTTTTGTTAAGGATGCAGTAGGCACCATGGGGGCCGCTAAATCTTATGGTCTGATGCAATTGACAGAAAGTAACCTGAAGACAGGCCCATACCCTACTAATAATCCACAGCCAGACATTTTTACTGATGGCGTAAGTTGGAAAGATGCTGCAAAAAACATTGATAGGGGGACATTTGTTTACACAGAATATGCGGAGAAGGAAATGAAAGAAAAATGTAGCGATACTGCAGACTGGGGCAAAGAAATCGAAGATACGGGAGAGCCACCGCTAAAGTGGAAAGATGCTTTGGCAATTGCAACATACAATGCAGGGGCGAGAAACATTGATTGTAAAGCAATACCAACCGCTGCAGGAACAGCAGAGGTGAATACTGCCAGCTATACTGCAGAAGTTCTTGCCTGGTACCGCATTTTTGTGGAGAATTATGGAAAAGAAGATCAAGATGACTATTGCAAGCTAAAAGAAGCTGCTGTAGAACAGCCAGTCACAATATCAGAGGAATGCAAGGCGTGCACTTCAATCCTTCACTGCCTTGCTTGCATTGATGAGCTGTTTGTGGATAGCATTCTAAAGCAAGCAGGAAGCAGCTGATTTATTTCCCCACAATGCTCTTGAGCTCTTTTCTGAACGCGAACAGCCCAATTACAAAGGTTGCTATTGAAACCGCACCTTGGATTGCATACGCGATTGTTTCGCTTGTAGAGCCCTGCCCTGCCGCTAACACAAATGCCCCTACTGTGGGCAGTTCAACCTCTGCAATGGAATCTGGAATTTCTCCATTGCCCCCTGCCAAACACATTGCATAGGGCTCCCTTGCAGTAAGGAGATGGTAGGCTTCATGCCATACCAAGCCGGAATAGAATGCCCCAATTAAAAGGAGGGCAAGCAGAAAATATGCCTTTGCCTTGTGCAAAATAAACGCCTCTGTAAAAATAAGAGGAATTAGGGGGTTTATTTAGTTTTCTTTTTCCTCTTTTTGCCCCTTCTCTTCTTTTTTCCTATTTCCTCAAGCTTTTGGGCAGGCAGCTCGTGCACCTGCTTTGCAATGCTTGCCATAGTGGGAGAAGGCTTTGGTTTGCTCCCCTTCAAAGCGAGCATCACAATGAGGGCAATCACTATTGCAACTATTGCAACAAGCAATGCCTCTTTTGCTGTTGCAAGGCTGAACAATCCAACCTCAGCGGTTACCTCTTCTTCCTCTTGCCCTTCCTCCGGCTCTGGGGTTAAATCAACGAACACATCGCTGGTTAAATTGCCTTTATCTGTAATGAATTGTCCAGGGATCGTGAATTCCTCTTGTTCCCAGCCCTTGCCCAAATAAAGCGTTATGGTTGTTTTGGTCATTTCATCGGGCTGCAGAGTTACTTCCTTAAAAGAATCTTCAGCGTAAAATCCAATCACATTGATGTCATGCACTCTCAGCACTGCATTGCTGTCGTTTGAGATTGTAATAGTAACTTCCACTGTTCTGTCAATCTCCTCCAGGAGCTCCTTGAGCTTTCCCTCTGCTGAAACCTTTGCAATGCCGAGTTCAGCATAGAGGCCGCCGTAAACATTCACGCGAATTTCCTGCTTATCAGAGAAATCCCTCGCACTGAGATTCAATTCAGCTTTATGCAGGCCCTCTTTCACATCATATGGAGGGGAAATGTAAACGAAAATTCCTTTCTCCTCTCCCGGCGAGAGTGTTACGGCTGTTGGCTCAGCATAAACCCATCCAATATCTGAAATACTTGCACTGGCAGTGTTTTCTTTTGTGCCACTATTCTTTAAGCTCACTGTGATAGGCTCTGCCTCACAGTTTGCGTTAACATCAATCTCCCGCAGCAGTCCATCGTAGTCTACTTCGATTGCGTAGCAGTCTTCCGCTGTAAGAGCATACGCCTGGCTCAAGCTGAAGTATGTGCTTTTGAGCATCAGAATGAATTCTTTATCGCCAGCTGTTTCATTGCTTAAATCGAGTTCCACCTCAACTGTCTCTGTGCTGCCCTCTGCAAGTGAAAGTGAAGCAGGATTAATGCTTGCGCTTATTCCATCAATGCTCACGCTTATATCAATGTGCTTTATCTGCCCGTTGCGCAATGTAAATACATATGTGGGGTTTTTCTCTAGGCATGCTGTTTCAGTGGCGCCAAGAACCCTGCCATCAATGGTTACTGCTTCTATTGAAACGCCGTAGCAGTCATTCACCTCTACACTGAAATCTTCAATTGTATCCTTGTTGAATTTGCTGCTGTGGGCTTTAACTGAAAAGTCATACGTTCCTGCATCAGCACCGCTTCTCTCAAAGGCAACCGCAATAGCTGCTGTTTCGCCTGCCTCAATGCTTATGCTGTCATCTTTCAGTGAAACCCAGTCTGGACCCTCAATGCTTAGCTCCAATTCATCAGCCAGTCTTCCATTATTCGTTACATCTATCGTTCCTTCCGTGCTAGAATCATTGCATGCAGTGAGTGCTCCAGCTGCTATTTCAATGTCTTGGGCGTCAACTATTTCAAGTGAGATGTCCTTGGCAATTAAGAATGATGTTCCTTTCAACCCAGCCCTTATCTCAAAGTCGTGAGTTCCAATTGTTGCGTCGCAAACCGGCTGAACACTCATTGTAATTTCCCTGCTTGCTCCCTTTTCAAGTAGGAATTCAGTGTGAGGCAAATCTACCCAACTGCTTGGGATTCCTGAAACAGAGAGCTCTACAATTTCATTGCTCTTTCCGATGTTTTCCACTTCCAGCTCAAACTCTGTTTCCTCGCACTGTGCTATTAAAGAATCCCTTGGACTAACATCCAGCGTTAGCTCCCTAGTACTAATAACTGTTACAGTTATCTCTTCCTCTATTACAGTGTCATCTTCAACCCTGATTGTTATAGTATAATTGCCAGGTTTGACATAGCAATCTTGGGGCTTTACAAAGGCAACCATTTCAACGCTCTCACCCCCGTCGAGGGTTACAATAAGTGCTTCGGAGCCAATCCACTTTCCATTCAGATTAATCCAATCAGAATTTGACCCTTCAGCTGTTATCCTGTAAGTGTGCCCTACAGCTGTATCGTTTGTCAGGGTATAAACTGCTTTGTTTGGAGTAAAGCAGTCAACCTGCAGTGAAAAATCGCCGCTAAGTTCTGCTGCCTTGGCACCAGCAGCAAACAGCATTAAAACTATAACCAGAAAAACCATTTTCTTATTCATTTTACTACCCCCTAAGCCAAACCTCTTTTGGTT
>JAFCCK010000096.1 GCA_017610245.1 Candidatus Iainarchaeum sp. | reverse complement strand
TGACAGCCGTAGTGGGGGTGGTCCTAACATAAAATATGCATATACCTGGACAGGAGACGATACCAGTCCCGCTTATCCTGGGAGTATGGCTTTTTCTCAGGATCAAGGCTCGAGTTGGACCGATGGAAGCGCAAGTTATGATATGATATTCAGGGCTTATGGTTATCCGGCTGCTATTACCACTGCCTTTGGTCTCTCCATCCAAATGAAAACAGCTGATGTTGATTACTTGGTTTACAAATTATTTAATTTTGATGAGAGTGTTGATGATGTAAATGATTTGTTTTCCCCAATTGCAGGAACACTTGGAGCAAGTGTAAATGATGATAACTACCATTTGCAGGATGGAAGCGATGGCAGCGTTACTGCACTCACAGTAAACCAATGGAATGATTTTGATTTAAATTACGTTGCAATTTACGATAATTCAACAGCAAGCGATTCAGTCAACGATAACGTAATTGCTTGGGTGAAATTTAATGAAGCAGGCAATACAGTTTTTGATAAAACTGGTTTATGGTATGACAATAACTACAATTCTGGCAGTCTGAGAATAAAGTATGATACAACTCAGGCCCAAACAACTGATTCGTTGGAATATATACTTGCATTCACAAAAGGAGATTACAGTGTAATCGATCAATGGATTTCTGACATTGAATCAGGCTCTTTGCCGAGTCCAAACTTCATGACCTCCCCAACAGGCGAATTTGTAAGCATTACTTTAAGTGGTTATCCTGTTGATTTTGGTAGCTTAGACCCTGGAACAAATGATAACAATGCTTTGGGAAACGCAAGCGACCAATACATTATAAGCGTTGACCCGACAACCAATGTAAATGTTGACTTGTATCAGAAGGGTACTGACTTTAATGGAGCTGATACAATTGCAATAGAAAATATGAGTGCTAATATAACTAATAATGTTTCTGATTCCAATGCGATGAGTTTGACTTACACTTTGTTTAAATCAGATATTGCGCCAGACACAAACGTGAACGCATATTATTGGTTGGACGTGCCTTCAGGAAAAACTGCTGGCTCTTATTCTGCAAACATAAGCATTAAAGCAGTTAAAACAGGAGAAGCGCCTTAAATTTTTTTTCAGGATTAAACACAGCCTTCTTTCTCATCAAATGTTTTACCGGCTTGGCAATTGCACCCGTAACCAAATTTGTCCTCAATCCAAACGCCATTGGTTTTTTCGCAATTTATTTTTAATTGAGTTTTTTCAATTGGCGAAACTGGGGAGGGGATGCAGGCCTTAAAAACCAAATCAGTTGTACACCTTCTTCCTTCGCAGTAACTTGGACCATACTCTCCGATACATTCCTCGCTTTTAAAGCACTCCTCCTCCGAAAGACTTTCACAGAATTCAAAGCATTCTTCTTCACTCGCCCTTAGGCAATAAATTAAAGACTTATCTTCCTTCGGAGCTAAAACACACCCACTAATTAAAAGCAATGCAATTAAAGAAACCAAGAATAATGCTTTTTTCATTTAATTCCCCAAAGTGAGAGAAAATAAAATAAAAAATTGAGAGAAGTTAATAAACGTCTCCCAAATCTCCACTACTTTCTTCTGTTGTTGTATCCAGGCCAGATTCAGCTGGCAGCCCTTCTATTAATAAATCGGTTGAGGTCTTAGTGTACACATCTCCTAAATCCTCTGAACCTAACTCTGTTGAGGCGTCCAAGCCAGAATCTGAAGGCAAGCCCTCTATCGATAAATCTGGTTCTGCTGGAGTTGGTATTACTGTTGGCTGGAAAATTAAGAGAAACAAACCGATTGCAATTACAATGATTACAACCGCAACAACAATTGTTGTTTTATCTGCTCTAATCATCCAGGTCTGCCTCCGACTCCTTCAGGTTTGCCTTCTCTCTCCTTCGGCTTGCCTACCGCCTTTGTTTTCTCCCTTGCATCTTCTCTGGCTGAATTAACCTCTTCTTGTGCATCATCCAATAAATCCTCTGCTTGCTCTGCATCTTCCTCTGTCTCTGCTTCTTCCAATTTTTCTTTTGCTTGCTGCACCTTTTCATTCATTCTCTGCAAGGCTGCCTCTATTTGGGTTGTATCAACTCCTTCTTCTTGAAGCTTAGCGATTGTTTCCTGCAACTTTGTTTTAGCGTTTTCAGCATTCTTTACTATTTTTGCTGCTTGTGCTTTCCAATTGTTTCTCATTATCTCTTTCCATAGCTCCCTTATTTCTGCACTAACTCTTCTTATTTCCTCCCTGTCCCATGCTTCTAATGCAGCAGCATAGTCATCTCTTAATGCTTCCATTTCCTGAATCTTTGCATCCATGCCAGTAACATCTATCCCTGCATTTGACAGCTTTTCCATTCTCTCTTTTGCAATACACACATGCAAATCAAAAACACCCAATAAAACCTCTTTTGCTTTTGCCTTTGCAGAATCCTTCTCTGCATTAAGGTCTGTTTCTGCCTCATCCAAGGCATCTTCAATTTCCTCTTGCACCTCTGCTTCGTTTCCTTCTAGTTCAGCCTTTGCATGGGCTTTTTCCCTGAATTGGCTGATGATGGCTTTTATTTCTTGAACCTTTGCATTATAGCCTGGCTTCCCTGCAAGGTTAGCCAGCCCATCTCCTGCATCCTCCAAATCAGCTTGTAACGCCTCTAATTCAGTTGTATCTGCATTGAAATCCTTTGCTTTCTTAATAACAGCCTTCATTGCAATAATCTTTTCCTGGACTGCTGCCTTGTCAAATAATGCCTTTGCCTTTCCCCTTTCAGCTAAAACAGCAAGAGCACATTCCCCAGTAGTATAGTCTGCCTGCTCTCCCTGGGCAACTACCAAAGAAAAAGCCAAAAGTAAAATTGCCATTATAATAAATGCTTTCTTCAATTGCGTTACCTCCTAGATTGTTAATCCAATCAAAAAGGGTAAAACTTTATTTATCTTTAACGGTTAAATTTTTTAGGATGATTATTTAATGGTAGAAACAGTTGCCAATTTTTTCTCTTTCTTTGTTGGAATTAAATAGCTTACTTCTCCCCTGAAAAGCCTTGCAGCTTTTCTCTGGCATTCAACTGCCTTGCAGAAGAATTTTATCTCTCCGCTGTGCTCGAACCCCACAGAGGCATTGTCCTTTAGATTTGCATCGCAGGCAAAGCACCTTCTATTGGCTAAAGAATAAAACTTGTTAATCCCAACCATAAATATAATATGCACCTAATCTCTTAAATATTTTTCCATTTGCGCAGGGCAGCGGCAAGCTCTAAATGCCTCCTTGAATACTCTCTTAAGGAAACACCTTGCATTACTGCTTCAACAGCCTGCCTTGCAGCTTTTGCTCCAGCGATTGTCCCGCTGGGATGCCCGTGGATTCCTCCACCCATCTGAATCACAATGTTATTCCCCATTGCGCCAATCAGCAGAGGAACTCTTCCAGGGTGCAGACCGCCAGAGCAGACTGCAAGCATAGGCCTAATGTTCAGCCAATTTTCAGCCAAAACATGCTGTTTGCGGTTCGGCTGTATTATTCTCTGCTCTATTTCCTCTCCGATTGCTTGCACCTCTGCCTTTCCCCCATGCATCTTTCCAACTATCGCTCCCACATGCAACTGGTCCATTCCCACCAACCTACATAACTTTGCAAGAACGAGCATTGAAATTCCATGAGAGGAGGAGCGGGTGAATGCGGCATGTCCAGCCCTATGGGCATGCAAAATCAAGCCAAAATTTTCCTCGCGGAGCTGCTGTAGGGCAGACCATCCAACAGTAATTATATCGACCATTGCATAGCTGCTCCCTTGTTTTTTCACAAGTTTTGTCCTTCTGAGCATTTCATTGCAAGGCGCGGTAACATTTGGCAAATACTCTTTTCTTTCCCCAGTGATTTTTTCCGCCTTGTCCCTCAGGCGAAGCGTTTCCTTCAGCCTCTTTTCGAAGCGGTTAAAGCGCATGCTTGAGAGGTTCTCGTCATCCTTCACAATATCGCATCCTCCCAACCAGGCATTGAAGGCAACTACCGCATGCTCCCTTGCATTCAGCCCAAGCTTTGGCTTGATTATTGTCCCAAGAAGGGGCCTTTT
>JAFCCK010000095.1 GCA_017610245.1 Candidatus Iainarchaeum sp. | reverse complement strand
CTTTTATGGGGAAGCCCCTTACTGCGGCGATGGAACCTGTAATGCAGATGAAGATTGTGGAAGCTGTCCAGCAGACTGCGGAAACTGCCCTGTTGCCACTGGAGGCGGGGGAGATGGAGGCGGTGGTGGAGGAGCCGCAGGCGGAAGCCTTTTCCTCCAAATTATTGGAAACTGTACTGAGCAGCCCATAAGTGTTGGTGTGGTAAATCGCAAGGAAAATCCTGTTGATGGTGTTGAGGTAACGGTAAGGCACAACAGGAAAGAGGTTGGAAAGGAGACAACAGATGCTGATGGAAATGCTTCCTTTACATTTGATGGTGTTGGAAAATATGATTTCAGGGCAACGAAGGGCAGGCTGAATAGTATAATTACGACCATTGAATTGGTTGAGTGCGAGGGAGAAGAAGGGGTAGAAGAGGCTGAAGAGGAAGAGGCTGAAGAGGCTGATTTGTGTGAGGGTGTTAATTGTGATGATGGGAACATCTGCACTGAGGATAACTGTAGGAGAGGAGTTTGCGTTTACAGGCAATTAGATGGCATTGAATGTGGGGAAGATGCAGTTTGCCAGCGAGGAGAATGTGTTTCAACTATTGAGGAAGAAGAAGAGGAAGCTGCGCCAACAGCAACTGGTTTGTTCGGGCTTGCTTCCCCGCAGCAGGACGCGCTGATTGTGGGGCTTGGAGCAATTGTCGTTGTACTGATATTCTTTTTGTGGAAGAATATGAAAAAGTAAAGTAACCTAAAAGCTATTTCTTTTTTGATATGATTCAAGGCAATCAACGAAGCCACTGCTTTCATTTAAAACATTTTCTTTTTCTTTCTTTCCAGCGATTGCTGCGAGAGTTGGCTTTAAATGGGGGAGAAGAACAGCCTGGGCTGGTTTACGGTAAACCCGCTTAAGGAAGAACTGTACTGCCCGCTGGAAAAGACGGACAAATGGGTGATTGCTGCTGATAAAGGCGGGGACAGGAAATATTTTCTGCACAGGTTTCCGCAGCTGAGTGATGCGGAGAAGCTGCTTTTGGCTGCTGTGATCAATGAATTCCAGAGCAAGGATGCAAAGGCAAGCAGTAGGAGCATTCAAAGGCATCTCAGGAATTACTGTGTTGGGAACTTTATTGAACTGGAAAGAGAGCAGAAAAAGTACCTTTTGCATGTGCTGGGGAGTAGCTTGAAGGGCTTTGGTGCGTTGGATGACATTCTTTGCAACAAGGCAATAGAGGAAATCGCGCTTATTGGTATTGGCAGGGAAAAACCAGTTTATGTTTTCCACAAATTGTATGGGTGGCTGCCCACCAACCTTTTCTTTGAGAGCCAGCAGGCAGTGTGCGATGCGGTAAACAGGATGAGCAAAAGTGTTGGCAGAAGGCTAACATTTCAAACTCCCAGCATAAACGCTGTATTGCCTGATGGGAGCAGGCTGCATGCTGCAATAAGCCCGGTTGCTTTTTCTGGGCCGTGCTTTACCATCAGGAAGTTTTCAAAGGAGTACTTTACACCACTGCAGCTGGTGGAGAACAACACAATTTCATTGGAGGCAGCTGCTTTTCTTTGGATGGCACTGGAGAGCGACTGCTCCATGCTTATTGCGGGAAACACAGGGAGCGGGAAAACAACCACACTGAATGCCCTTTTTTCTTTTGTCCCAAAAGGAGAGCGCATTATTGTTGCTGAGGAAACCCCCGAAATCAATCTGCCGCACAGGCATGTTGTAAAGCTGAATGTGGTGGAGGAGCAGAGCATTGGGATGCATGGGCTTATTTTGAATACGTTTAGAATGCGCCCGGACAGGATTGTTGTTGGCGAAATTAGGAGCAGGGAAGAGATGCAGGCATTTATTGACACGCTGCTTGCAGGGCAGGGGAAAGGTTCCTATTGTACGTTCCATAGCCAGAGCTCCAGGGAGGTGGTAAAGAGGGCTGTAAGCCAGGGGGTTTCACCAATGGATTTGGGTGCAATAGATTTGGTTTTGGTGCAGAAGCGCTGGGACAAAATAGATTTGAAGAAAGGCGGGAGAAAGGAGGTAAGGCATGTTACGGAAATAAGCGAATTGCTATCCAATGGAGACAAGGTGGGGGTGAATAGGCTCTTTGAGTTTGATTTTGGAAAGGGGAAGCTTGTGAAGACAGGGAAAAGCAGGAAGGCAGCCGGAAAAATGGAGAAATGCTTCTCAATGGACAGGGCACAGCTAGCAAGGGAGGCAAAGAGGAGAGAGCGCTTTCTTAAGGGCTTGCTCGGGAAGGGGCTTTCCTTGGAGGAATTCTTTGCGGTGGTGAATGGTGCCGAAAGCCAATAAGAGCAATGGGCGAGTTAAGAGATATGCCTTTGTTGAATTGTCATTAAAGGAAACTTTTGAGAATCTTGAAGAGGGAAAATATGAGGATAAACAGCTTGCAAATTTTTTGAAGAAGGCGATTGCAGATTTGTTGGAAAATCCATTTTGTGGAATTAGAATTCCCTCCAAAATTTGGCCAAAAGAGTATGTAAGAAAATACAAAATAAATAATCTGCGGAAATATGATTTGCCTAATGGGTGGAGGTTAATCTATACAATTGCGGGAAATAAACTGGAAATAATCTCGGTTATAATTGAGTGGCTTAAGCACAAAAAGTACGGTAGAAAATTCAAGTATAAAAGGGAATAATTTATCTAGCCACTAGGCCTTTCTTCTTTAGTCGCTTTATTCCCTCTGGATCCCAAAGCCAGGTAATAGTCTTGTCCTTTTCAATATGAATCTTGCCAGAATACTCAAGATACTCTAAGGCAGTAAGATAGGTTTGCCACATAACTTTCTTTGGGAGCTTCTTCCAAGCTTGTCTCACCGTCAAGTCCTCATCAGCAGTTTGGATTGTTCTTTCAATCATAAAAACAGTATCAAGCCTGGGAAACCTCAATACGTTTTTCTTAAAAATCTGTAACTGGTCTTGCATTAAACCACGTATATCAATTGATATACAAAAATATATAAATCTTTTGTTGTTTAGGCAATCGCCGAAATTCAGCTATTTCTTTAAAAGTTTTCCCAATGGGCTTGCTTCATGCAGCTCAAACTAATGCAGGACAAAAAATTCAGGGAGAATGGTTTGAAGGCAGCGCTGTTCGCCCTCTTCGCTTGGCTTGCCATTGGGCTTTTCACGGAGGAGCTGCTGCTCTCGCTTCTGCTTGCAATCTTTCTGGGAATTGCAGTATTGGGGCTGCTGCTTTATATGCCGGCAATGCAGAGGAAAAGGCATGCCGCTCTGGTTGAGAGCCAGCTTCCTTTTGCGCTGACAAATATCGCGGTTGAATTGAATTTGGGATTGCGCTTTGAGGAAATTTTGGGGCATGCAGCAGGGCAGGAGGGGGCAATAGGGAAAGAATTCGGGAAAGTCCTGTGGGAGATAAAGGAGCAGGGGGCAAGCGTGCAGGAAGCATTGATGCATTTTTCTGAGCGGATAGATTCCTTGGAGGTGAAAAGGGCAATTGCACTGTTTGTGAGTGTATATGAACAGGGCCAGAAGAGGAGCGGCGAGGCAGTGAAAATGCTGGCAAGGGAGCTGCTTGCAAAGCAGAGGGCAGAGGCAAAGGAATTTTCCGGAAAGCTGGTGGTATACAGCCTGCTTTTTGTGGCAATTTCAGCTGTTGTTCCCGCCCTATTCCAAAGCTTTGTGATTGTTGGAAGCATGGTACTTCACTTCACTCTCACAGTGCAGCAGATAGTTCTGATTATAGTGGCGGGATTTCCTGCAATTGATGTCATGGCATTGTATTACATTAGGGCAAAAACGCCGCTTTTTTTGAGGGGGTAATTGGGTGAGGGGGCAAATGAAAGAGGGGAAGAAATTGCTGGGGGAATTGCTGCAGGCAAACATGGGAAAGAACATTGAGTGGTTCTTTAGGGTTTCGGTGCTGGCTGGATTTGCTGCAAGCCTCGCAGGAATCGCTGTTGGGATTGCGCTAAACCTCAATAACTTCTACATAATCTTAATTGCTGTTGGCTGTTTTGCAGCCCCCTTTCCATTGCATTTTCTGTTGCAGCAGTACCTATTTGAATTGAACAAGAGGAGAAAGGAGTTGTTGATTCCAGACTTACTGCTGCAGGCAAGCGCTTTTCCTCGCGGCACAGCCTTTGACAGAATCATAGAGTATTTCTCCCATGAGAGGTTTGGGTTGATGGGAAAGGAATTTGCAAAGGCGAGGGATGAGATTGAAAAAGGGGCAACAGTTCAGCA
>JAFCCK010000094.1 GCA_017610245.1 Candidatus Iainarchaeum sp. | reverse complement strand
TATTTCAGTCCTGGTTTTCGGTGTTTGCGCTTATACTGTCAACCGTGGGTCAATTTCAAACCCGGGCCATTCGCTAGCGCAAGTCCAAGGATATTTTCAGGGTGATAGCAGCCTGCTGGACAGTCTTGGGAAACTCCAGCAAAGGGTTTCCGGAACCTGTGCCTCTGGAAGTTCTATCCGCTCCATAGCTGCTGATGGCACAGTCACCTGTGAAACCGATGATGATACCTTGACTGGCCTAAGCTGTTCCGCAGACCAAATAACGCAATGGGACGGAAACGCTTGGGTTTGTACCGATTCTTCTAGCATAGGCGGGCTATCAGATTGCAGGACAGAAATACTATATGGCTCCATAGGTATTAATTGTCCAGAAGGTTATACAGCTACAGGGGGTGGGGCTAGCTGCAGTGATGAGTATTGGCTGCAATTCTCATTCCCTGCTGGGGATGGCTGGACCGCAGCGTGCGGTTTTGGTTCCCCCGCAAATTACGTCCCTCCAGAATCTATTTATGTTATATGCTGCAGAACATAATAAAAAATCTGCAAGATAGCTCACACCTTAAATGCCATCAAGTCCTCAGCAACAACAACATTGGCAAATTCCTGCCTCGCCTCATTCTCCAGCTCCTTGTTCCTCTTGTGCCTCGGGCTGATGTGTGTTAGCACAAGCTTCTTCGCATTTGTTTCAGCAGCAACCCTCGCAGCCTGCCTCGCCGTTGAATGTTTCGTTTCCCTTGCCCTCTGCGCATGCTTTTCACCGAATGCTGCCTCGTGCACAAGCACATCGCTTCCCTCAATGTAATCAAAATACCCTTCCCAGGGGACAGTGTCCATCACAACGCTTATTTTCCTGCCGCGTCTGCCCTTCTTATAATCCATCACCTGCCCTGGCTTGAAAGTCCTGCCTTTCCACCTCACACTCTGCCCCTTCTGCAGCTTTCCCCAGAGCGGTCCCTCAGGGATTCCTAACTTCAATGCCTTTGCCCTCTGGAATTCCCCTTCCTTGTCCTTTTCCTTAAATGAAAACCCAAGGCAGGGTACCTCGTGCTTTAGTGGAAAAGCATTCACTTCAAAGGACTGCTCATCCACAATTTTCCCAGCCCTTTTCACCTCATTTATCTTTATCTCAAAGTCCTTTCTCATAAGCCCAAGGTTCAAAGCGCGCTGCACCCTCTCCCTTGTGCCCTTTGGTCCAAATATATGTAGTGGATAGTCCCTTTCATGCATGCTCATTGTAGCAACCAACCCAGGAAATCCCAAAAAGTGGTCTGCATGGAAATGGCTAAAGAAAATATACTTCACCTTCATGTAGGAAACATTGCTTTGCATCATCTGCCTCTGCGTGCCCTCTGGACAGTCAAACAAAAGCCAGTTTCCCATGAAGCGCATTGCCACTGCTGACAAATTCCTTTCTGCAGTGGGATTGCTGCATCCTGTTCCCAGAAATACCATCTTTATTTCGCTCATAGCACAAGAATTAGTCTAAACAAATATTTTAATTAATGCGTTTCCGCCTTTTCTTTCTTTTTTAAAGAAAGAACAGGCAGGTTGCCAAAAGAAAGAAAAATAGCGGGGCAATCGGTTTAATTAAATTGTTTGAACAATTAAATTACTGATGCCAAAAAAAGAAAAACACGGCCTGGAAAGAGACAGAATTACAGTAAAGTTCGAGCACCTCAATCCAGCGCTGCCAAGAAGGCACCCAATGAAATAGTAAAGCCTCAGCAAAAGCAATCGCTTTAAAATCCTTTTTTAGTTAAATTTTCTTATGCCCCAAGCAAAACAGAAGCAGCCTGATTCCACAGCCAAGGTACCTGTTCCAAAGAGAATCATTGACCAGGTTCTTGGCCAGGACAAGAGCGTTGACCTGATTAAAAAGGCAGCAGCGCAGAAAAGGAATGTGCTGGTTGTAGGGCTGCCCGGCACAGGAAAGTCGATGCTCGCTCAAGCAATGGCCGAAATTCTCCCTCTAAGCGCGCTGCATGATGTGCTGATATATCCCAATGCTACCGACCCCAACAATCCAAAAGTAAGGGTTGTAAAGGCAGGCGAGGGGAAAAAGATTCTGCAGCAGGAGAGGCTGCAAGCCCAAAAGGAAGAGGACAACCTGCGTTTGCTTGGCATGCTTCTCCCGCTTGCATGGTTCTTGATTTCTTTTGTCATATGGTATTTTGGGTGGATTCCCGATGTAGTGTATGCAGCAACAATAATTTTAGGTGGCTTCTTGCTTGTAGGGTTTGTGTTAGGGACACAGATGCGCAGCAGGGAAACAGCGAAAACGCCAAAGTTGCTGGTGGACAATGCCGGGAAGAAGCTTGCGCCGTTCTTTGAGGCGACTGGTGCAAGGGCTAGCGCACTGCTTGGAAATGTCCGTCATGATCCTCTGCAAAGCGGCGGCCTTGGAACGCCCCCACATCTACGCTGTGAACCAGGGATAATTCATAAGGCCTCTGGAGGGGTTCTCTTCATTGATGAGATTGCCACCCTTTCTCCGAGGGCGCAGCAAGAGCTTCTTACTGCGATGCAGGAGAAAAAGTATAGCATTTCCGGGCAAAGTGAATTGTCAAGCGGAGCAACCACTCACACAGAGCCTGTTCCATGCGATTTTGTGTTGGTAGCTGCAGGAAACTACGAGGACCTGAAGCAAGTGCATCCCGCTTTGCGGAGCAGAATCAGGGGCTACGGCTATGAAATCTACATGAATGTAGATATGCCAGACACCGCATCTAACAGGGAGAAGATTGTGCAGTTTGTTGCCCAGGAAGTGAAGAAGGATGGAAAGATTCCACACTTCAGCAAAGAGGCGGTTGATGAAATAATTCAGGAGGCAAGAAGGAGGGCAGAGAGAAAGAACCGCCTGACCTTGAAGCTCAGGGATTTGGGCGGTCTTGTGAGAGCGGCCGGTGATATTGCAAGGGAGAAGGGTCATAAGATGGTGCAGGTTGAAGACCTCCACCAGGCAAAGTTCTCTGCTAGAACACTTGAACAGCAGATGGTTGACAAGATAATTGAGATGAAGAAGGATTACGATGTCTATCTTACTGAAGGGAGCGCTGTCGGAAGAGTAAATGGCTTGGCTGTTTTGACTGAGGGTTCAGCCGGACTTGTTTTGCCCATTGAGGCAGAAATAGCGCCAGCAGCTTCTAGGGCTGAGGGAAAGCTGATAGCAACAGGCAAATTGGGAGAGATTGCCAGGGAAGCAGTTCAGAACGTTTCTGCCCTCGTAAAGCGCTTGTCCGGGAAGGACATCAGCAGGCACGATTTGCACATCCAATTCCTTCAAACCTATGAAGGGGTTGAAGGGGATTCAGCCTCGGTAAGCGTTGCAGCAGCTGTAATAAGTGCTTTAGAGGGCATTCCAGTAAAGCAGAGCCTTGCAATGACTGGCTCCCTCTCTGTTAGAGGGGAGGTGCTGCCGGTAGGTGGGGTTACTTCTAAAGTGCAAGCAGCGATAAAAGCTGGCTTCAAGGAGGTTGTTATACCAAAGGCAAACCTGCAGGATATTGTACTGCCAAAGGAAGAGCTGCGCAAAATAAAAATTCTGCCCGTAACTTCCCTGAAGGGGGTTTTGCAGCATGCGTTTGTTTCCTCTCCAGGGAAAACAAAACTGCTTTCCTCTCTTGGAAAAATCCTGAAAACAATGCCCTCAAGCTTTGGGGGAAAAATCGCGAAAGCCGCTGTAGGCTAGCTGCCCACTATTACCCTGCCGCTTCTCAGCGAGAATTCATTTCTGCGTAATTCTGTTTTTTTGCGTGTTTTAGGATTGGTGTACAGCACCACATTCTTCCTTCTGTCCACTGATTCGATTTTTCCAAGCATTATCCCCTCGCGGCTGTAAATAGGCAGCCCGATGAGCAGGGATGTGATTTTTCTCCTCACATCCATTACCTCACTCAGCCTGAAGGCAACGAGCAGTATTACAAAGGAAGAAATTATACTTGCAAGGAACCAATTGAGATCAGCCTGTCTCAGCAGCACAAGTGTTCCGGCATCCAGTATGAACCACAGCAGTATTATTGATACAGCACTCAGAAAATATTTTTTCAGCAGGTATGCTTTCTTAAAGTGGATTAAATCAATGCTCCTGCCAATTACAACGCTTAAGGCAGCCAGGGCAATGAATAAGTATGTGGGGTGCGCAATGCTTATTGTATCAATTATGGGATCGGTGATTTGAGTAGCAAGGTATGTGTTGTAAGCAGTTATCGCTCCAAACACAA
>JAFCCK010000093.1 GCA_017610245.1 Candidatus Iainarchaeum sp. | reverse complement strand
CTTTTTAAACATTTATATCCATCAATCTTTTAACTTATTTTTATTGTTTTTAGTCAAATGAATGAAAAACTAAAGAATGTGGAGGTTGATATATTATGGCTGAAGCTGCACAACAGCAACCAGTAGTTTTCCTTACTGAAGGGAGTAAAAGAACGAGGGGCAGGGATGCCCAAAGAATAAACATTCTAATTGCAAAGGCAGTAGCGAATGCTGTAAAGTCCACGCTAGGCCCAAAAGGAATGGACAAGATGATTGTTGATGATTTGGGTGATGTAACCATCAGCAACGATGGCGCAACAATCCTTGATGAGATGAGCATTGACCACCCAGCAGGAAAAATGATGGTAGAAGTTGCAAAGACACAGGATGATGAGGTTGGAGATGGTACTACAACTGCTGTAGTGATTGCAGGTGGGCTGCTTAAGAGGGCAGAAGATTTGCTTGAAGATGAAATCCACCCAAGCATTATAATCAAGGGCTACAGGTTAGCGGCAAAAAGGGCAAGAGAGGAGTTGGAAAAGGCAGCTGAGGAAGTAAGCTTCAATGACAAGAAAGAGCTGAAGGATATTGCCCTTACATCCATGACAGGTAAGGCATCTGAGGCAGCTGAAGAGTTGGCAGAGTTGGTTGTTAAGGCGATAACACAAGTTGCAGATGAGGAGAAGGGAACCATTACAATCGACATTGATAATGTCAAGGTTGAAAAGAAACAAGGGGCATCTCTTACAGAGAGCCAGCTGATAAAAGGGCTGGTAATAGATAAGGAAATTGTACATGGAGGCATGCCAAAAAAGGTCAGTGATGCAAAGATTGCATTGGTTGATGCAGCATTGGAAGTGAAAAGTACGGAAACTGACGCCAAGATTGAGATTACCTCCCCTGACCAAATGCAGGCATTCCTCGACCAGGAAGAGGGAATGCTTCGCAAAATGGTTGAACAGATAAAGAAGAGCGGAGCGAACTTCATAGTGTGCCAGAAAGGAATTGATGATTTGGCACAGCACTTCCTTGCAAAGGAAGGAATTGCAGCTGTAAGGCGTGTAAAGAAATCAGACATGGACGCATTGGTTAGAGCAACCGGTGGAAAGATTGTTACAAGGCTTGACGACCTCTCGGCAGCTGACTTGGGAAATGCAGCAACAGTGTACGAGAAAAAGATTGCTGGAGATGAAATGGTTTTCGTTGAGGGCTGCAAAAATCCCAAAAGTGTTTCGTTGCTTGTTAGGGGCGGCTCGGAGCATGTAGTGGATGAGGCAGAGAGGGCAGTGCACGATGCCCTAATGGCAGTTGCAACAGCAGTGAAAAGCGGCAAGATTGTTGCGGGCGGAGGCAGCATTGAAGTGGAAGTTTCAGTAAAGCTTCGAGACTATGCCCAAACAATTGGAGGCAGGGAACAGCTTGCAATAGAAGCATTTGCAGACACTTTGGAGGAAATTCCTCGCACATTGGCAGAAACAGCAGGGATGAATCCGCTTGATACCTTAGTGAACTTGAGGGCAAAACACAGGGCAAAGGACGGAAAGCATATCGGTGTTGATGTAATCAACGGAAAGCTTGCTGATATGAAGGAACTGGACATCATAGAGCCCATGAACGTGAAAACGCAGGCAATTGCTTCAGGCACAGAGGTAGCGGAAATGATTTTGCGCATTGACGACATTATTGCAGGGAGCAGCAAGGAAAAAGCCCCGCCAATGCCGCCTGGTGCTCCTGGAGGTATGGGAGGCATGGGTGGAATGGAGATGTAAAAGCATCTCCTACTTTTTCTCTTTTTCTAAACTTTTTCTTATTGTTTCAAGGATTTGTTCATATTTTTTCTCCTCATACTGCTCAGAGATGCCCCCGAAGCCAACATCAATAATTAATGGCTTGAACTTTGTTTTTCTAACAACCTCTTTAACCTTCTCTCTGGCGGAAGGTAGCATTGGAACAATAAAATCGCTGTTCAGGACGGCTTTCTCAAACGCCCGCCTCATTACTGGCTCTAGCTTCTCTGAAGTGGTATGCCAGCCAGTAGAATCCAACTCAAGAATAACATTTACTGGATTTCTTTGTGCAATTTCCTTGAACATTTCTAACCCTAAATGAGCCGATTCCACCCCAACCGGGCAGACAAAAAGAACCTTTTTCCTGACCCTTGTGGGCTTTCTTGGCAATACAAGTCTTGAAAGCCTCAATCCCCAGATAACCCTGAGGCGCTTTAGCCTTTTCTTTCCCGCTTCTGCAAGTGCCGGCTTCCCGCTCTTGGAAGCCTTCGCAAGCCCCCTCTCAATGAGTCCTTTTGCCTGAGTACTTTTCCTTTTCTTCATAGTACCCCGAACCAGCTAAATCTTTTTCTTGATTGCCCTCAAATCTCTGAGGCCCAAGAATGCATTTGCGTCCCTCATCAATTCAACTCTACCTGGGATGTGCAGACCGCTCATTGTGTAATATGTTTTGAAGTTGGGGTCTCTTGCGAGGTTGTATTGATAATAGCCCAAGGCATCAATTATTTCCGCCAATCCGCTTACCTCTCTCTTGCCGAAGCCAAGCTCCCTTAAGGCAGGATAGATGATATCCCCCCTCAATGTGCCGGGGTCAATCCTTTCAAAGCCCCCCTTAAACAAAATGTTGAAAACCTCCTGGCTTGTTGTTGCCTTTTCAACTGCTCTCACCAATTCCCCAAATTTTTTTGGGTTCGTCCTCTTTAGGTACCTCAAAAAGCGTGAGTGCTTAATATACTGCTCTTTGGGAACGTGCTTGAAAATAATAACCCTGCTTGGCCCACTGAGCAAATCCAGGGCGTGCATTGCAAAGGTCGGATGCTCCTTAATAGCATGCGGATAAACCTGGACGAGATGCTGCTTTGTCAGCATTATTGGCTTTGAATAAACAAGTTCGCAGCCTAGTTCCCTCAAAAAAGCCCTTATGCTTCCGCTCTTTCCAAGGAGAGCGGGCTTAATCACAATTAGCCCAAGATTAGCCCCTCTGCTGCTGAACAGTGTATCCACCAATTTTTTCTTTCCCCCTCTCGGCGGCGGCACTTTCCTTACCTTTGGCAGAACCCGCTTTTTAGCCCTTTCAAAAGCCTCTTCTGGCTTGCCCTCCAAAAAAGGCTTGCCCTTTACGCCAACCATTTTCCTTTTTCTTTCCGCTCCAACCTCAAGAAAAATCCTTCTTATGGGAACACCGCTCCGTCTTTTCTTCCTTGTCCTCTGAACAAATCGCTTTAATGCTCTTTTGCCCCTGGCCAATTTTAATCGCCTAAATAACTAATCTACAGAAGTAGTATAAATAGTAGCATCCCTGCTATTTTTCCCTTTTTATTTTCCTGATTATTTTCTTTACTGCTTCTTGCAGCTCTTTTTTTGTGCCTTCATTCAAAACAGTAAAATCAGCAATTGCGATGGGCCCGCCCTTGTTGAGGTTCTCTATTTCCGCCTTATCGCGAGTCTCTGCCTCCTCCTCTCCCAAAGGCCTATCCTTTCTCTTGGCAAGCCACTTGTAGCGCTTGGCAGGGGAAGCATACACTGCCACAACTTTCAATTTTGGGAAGTGCTTCCTCAGAACAAGCAGTTCCTCCCAGCTGTACAAGCCATCAATCAAAACATCCTTTTTTTTCTTGACAGCCCTCTCAATTTTCGGAATGCTCAGTACAGCCATTGCGGCCATGCCATACCTTTCCCGAAATTCTTCCCTTATCTGCCTCTCATAATCCTCTTCAATTGGCAATCCCCTCTTATTTAATTCATCTATTACTATCTGCCCGAAGCGAATGTACTCAAAGCCCTTTTCAGTAAAAGGGCGAGCTGCCTCGCTTTTTCCGCAGCCAGGCATTCCAACTATCGCAACAATAACCATGCCAAGCATTTGATGCAAAATTAATAATAAAGTATGGGAAAGCTATTAAGGAAAATAATTCGGCAATCAACCATTTTTTGAAATGTCGATAGTCGAAGCAATTAAAAAGGTTTAAAAACTGGATTCGCTTTCTATTATGCGGTGATTCAACAATGGCGGATTTGCTAGGAGACCTCTTTGGAGGAATTCAGACAACTGCATCCAAAGCCCTGGAGAATGTGGGGAAGGCACTTATCAATGTCATCCCAGCATTGATCCTTGCAGTAGTAATCATCGTAATCGGCTGGTTCATTGGAAACATTGTGAAAAAGATAGTTATCAAGATTCTGCAGAGCACAAAAATTGACCAGTGGATTGACGAGCAAAATCTTACTGCAGCGATCGGCGGAAAAGAGATGTCAGCCTTGATTGGCTCCTTTGTAAAATGGTACATTATTTGGGT
>JAFCCK010000092.1 GCA_017610245.1 Candidatus Iainarchaeum sp. | reverse complement strand
GGATTTGGGGGGTAAAGAAAGCGGGGTTTTGGCGCTGGGGGTGCACCCGGTTTGCGTTGGGCTGATGAAAACAAGGGATTTTGACAGGGAGAAGATGGCAAAATTCTTCAAGGAAGCCATGGATAAATGCATTGCTGCAGAGATTCCCTGCTTTTTTTACGGTCACCCAAGCAAGAGGATGGAGCGCTACCCTGAACTGCTTGAATTTATGGGCAGATATGCAGAGGAGCAAGGAATTGAAGTGGTTTCGCTCGGGGAATATGCAGACTGGTGGAAGAGGAGAAGCAGGAAGCAATTTGAGGCATTTGTTGATAAGGGAAAGCTTGTAATTAAAACAGGCAGCAGGAGCAAGGAATTTTGCCTAAGGGCCTTTAATCCCAAAGGGGAGCAGAGGCTCCTGGAGCTGAGGCAGTGGAGAACCGCATTGAAGGGAAAGCAGTGGCAGGAAATTGAGAGGGAGGAGGCGGAATTCACCTCAGACAAGATTTCCGCGCCTGGGCTGAAGTACCTGGCGAAGGGAACCGTGGCAAAGGCATTGGGAAAGTGATTTTATGGGAAGGGAGAAACTGGTTTCAATAATTATCCTGAACTGGGATGGAAAGCAGGACACGGAGAAATGCATTGACTCGATATACAAGAACACCTCCTACAAGAACTTTGAGATAATTCTTGTGGACAATGGAAGCAAAGATGGCAGTGTGGAGATGCTGAAGGGGATGAAACAGAAGGGACTGATAAAAAAACTGATTTTGAATAGGGAAAACCGGGGTTTTGGAGGCGGCAACAATCAAGGCATGGCAGCTGCTCGCGGGAAATATGTTTTTCTGCTTAACAATGACACAATTGTTACAAAGAACTGGCTTCGAAACATTGTAAGGGTTGCTGAAGCAGATCCTGCTGTCGGAATTGTTGGACCGCACTTTCCATTAGTGGAAAATCCGGACTTTGTTTTTGGGGGCGGCTATATAGATGACGCCGGCAGGGCAATCAATCTGTACAACAAGGAGGACATGGCTGTGGAGCAGCTGAGCGGGGGGGCATTTTTAATAAAGAGGCTTGTTATGGAAAAGGTTGGATTCTTTGACAAAGGCTTTTTTCCCATTTACTTTGAGGAAAGTGACTATTGTGCCCGTGCCCGGAAGGCGGGCTTCAAGGTTTTTTTCACACTCAAGAGCAAGATACTGCACAATGAAAGTGCCGCTACGCGCAAACAGGCAAGTAAATGGCGCTTTGTCACAATAAACAAGAACAGGCTTCGCTATATGCTGATTCATTTCCCGAAGAGAAGGCTGCTGAAGAGTTTTTTCTGGGAGATGCTCCGCTTTGGAAGGGAACTTGTGCACCTTAGGGCGCACTGGCTGGTGGAAGCGTGGCTCATAAACTTGAGGAATCTTCCTGAAATAATAAGGAAAAGGAGAGATTACAAGAAAGGAAGACTGTTTGTGGGGGCGGAATGATGCTTAGTGTAAAGGAGGCAAAGAGCTTGGAGGAAATAAAAGGGCTTGAAAGGGCATGGAATGAATTATTTGAGAACAGCAAGCAGGCAAACCTCTTTCTCTCATTTGATTGGATTGTTTCATGGTTTGAGTGTTCACTCAGCAGCAAGCCTTATATCTTGAGCGCCTGGGACAATGGCAAGCTTGTAGGAATTGCTCCGCTGAGTTTTGAGGGCAGTGTGCTTTCTTTTGCCGCACAGCAGTATTCAAACCACTTGGATTTTGTTGCAAGGAAGGGCATGGAGCAAGCCGTTGCTGAGGCATTGGCAGGCAAGATTATGGAAAGCTCGGAGTGGGGAAGCATTAAGCTAAAGCACGTGGTTGACTCCCCCATTCTGCTTGGTGTGATGGAACAAATCGCGGCAGAGAAAGGATTTGTAATGCAAACGGGCGAGGGCGAGGCAAGCAATGTGATGGAACTGCCTTCCACGCTTGATGAGTACTTTGCTTCCTACTTAAAGAGGGACTTGAAGAGACGATGGAAAAAAATGATAGACTTGAAAGGGGCATCATCAATCGAGGCAAGGCTGCTGGAGAAGAGGGAGTTTGAGAATGGATGGCGCAGCTTTATTGAAATGCATTTGAAGAACATTTCCTTCAGGAAAGGTAAGAGCATCTTAGGAGAGCGATGGTTCCAGTGCTTTTACAGGAATGCTGCAAAAAGAGCACTTGCCAAGGAAAACCTTTTCCTGATGTCGCTGGAAGTTGATGGAAAGCAGTGGGGGCTTCTTTTGGGAATACGGTTCGGGAAAACTTTAAGTGTTCTGAACCTTGGCTATGACCCTTCATTTGATGAAACGCAGAGCATTGGGACGGTTCTTTTTATAAAAGCAATCGAGCTCTGCTTGAGGGAAGGCATAAAAATATATGATTTGCTCTCAGGCGGTTCTGAATATAAGGAGAGACTGGGAGCAAAGCAAAAGAGCGGGCTGCAATTAGAAGTGTTTCGCTCCCAAACAGATGCAAAAGTGCATGGTCTGAAGAGAAAGGTTAAAGATGTTGGAAAAAGGGTTTTGAGAGGTTAGTATGAGAAGAATTGCAGTTGTTTTGGGAACAAGACCGGAGATAATCAAGCTGGCAGAGCTGATAAGAATACTCAAAAAGAAAAAGGGGGTGAAAGTGTTTACGGTTTTTACTGGTCAGCATTATGACTTTAACCTCTGCCGGGTTTTCATGGAAGAGCTGGAGCTGCCTAAAATTGACATTAACCTTGGAATCTCGTCAGTAAAAGCCGGAGGAGCAGTGCCAAAAATGGTTGTTGCCCTCACTGATTTTTTCAGGGAGAAAAATATAGATATTGTTGTGGCTGAGGGCGACACAAATAGCGTTCTTGCTGCTGCTCTAGCAAGCTTTTATACTGGGAAGAGGTTTGCGCATGTTGAGGCTGGCTTGAGGAGCTTTGACCTGAGGATGCCGGAGGAAACCAACAGGATTATTGCCGATGACCTTTCATACTATGCATTTGCACCTACAAATATTGCCGTGGAAAATCTGGAGAAAAGCACTGCTCGCAGGGCGGGAATTTTCCTCACAGGAAACACTATTGTTGAGGCAGTGCAAAAGAACCTCAAAAAGGCAGGGAAGTCAAAAATTCTGGAAAAAATTGGGCTGGGGAGGGGCGAGTATGCTGTGCTTACCGCGCACAGGCAGGAATATGTTGATAGGGAGAAGGCACTGCGGCAGTTGCTGAAGGCATTGCCGGAAATAGATACAAAGATTGTTTTTCCAATGCATCCGCGAACGAAAAAAATGTTGAGGAAATTTGGATTGCTCGGGAGGCTCAGGGTGATTAAGAACGTAGTTGTGACAGAGCCGATTGGCTACTTTGACTTTCTGGAGTTGGCTTCAAACAGCATGCTGCTGCTGAGTGACAGTGGCGGAATTCAGGAAGAGGCAAGCATTTACAAGCGCTACGTTGTTGTGCTAAGGGACAGTACTGAAAGGCCCGAAATATTGGGTAAGTTTGGGGAGCTCGCGGGCTATAATGCGACGAAGATTGTTAAGGCAGCTAACAGGGTAATAAGGAACAATGAGAAAATCAACAGAAAGCTTGGGAAAATAAAGTGTCCGTTTGGGGACGGCAGTGCAAGCAAAAGAATTGCTGAGATTTTGGTGAGTGGGAAATGAGAAAGCTGAAAGTATTGTTCAATACTTCGCCTGGCGCTTTTAGCAACCAGGGCGGCGGCGAGATACAGCTGCTCGAAACAAAGTGGGAATTGGAGAGAATGGGAAACATTGTGAATATTCTTGAAGAGGAGAATTATGAGGTTGAATTTTCTCAGTTTGATGTTTTCCACAACTTCAATCTACACAGGGACAACTATGCTTTTATTTTGCAAGCGAAAAAGGCAGCGCTGCCAATAGCGATCAGCACAATCTATTGGCCTTCGCTTTCCAGCGCATTGCGGTGGAACAGGGGGGTATTGAAAAAGGCAAAGGCGGTGGGGGCAGAATTAATCAATAGGTTTGATTTTCTTGGGATTTCGGGAGTAAGAAGGATTATAAGGGAAGCGAATGTACTGTTGCCAAATAGCAGGGCGGAAGCAATGGTTTTGCGGAAAATGTTTTCCGCTTCCAAGGAAAAAATTTTTGTGGTGCCGAACGGCGTTGAGGAGAGGTTTAAGGGAGCGAAGCCAAAGCTGTTTGAAAAGAAATTTGGTCTGAGAGATTTTGTGCTGCATGTGGGCAGGATTGAGGAGAGGAAAAATGTGCTGGGGCTGATAAGGGCAATGAAGGGGCTGGATGAAAAGCTCGTTGTGATAGGAGACGCAAAGCAGGGCAGCGAGCCAT
>JAFCCK010000091.1 GCA_017610245.1 Candidatus Iainarchaeum sp. | reverse complement strand
CCGCCTCGGCTCTGCAAAAATCGAGTTGGACAAAATTGCCGGAATTCCACTATTTGCTGAGATAGAAGCGCGCAGCGAAAAAAAAGTGCGGGCAATTGCAAAGCAGCTTGGCTTCTCCCAGCAACAATTGCTCCCTTGGCACACATTTGATGTTATCAAACACTATAAGAAGAAGGGTTCCTAATCGAGTGTTCTTCCAACATACCTTTCCTTGCATGCCAGGCAGCAAAAGCATTGGTAATAGAGGTGTCCTGCCTTTTCCCTATCAATCTCCTTTCCGCACTGCATGCAGCGCTTTGGCTTACTTTGAATGTTTAAAATATTTGTCTCACTTTTTTTGATGTAATTGCTTAAATCCAATCTTTCACCCCGGTACTGGAAGGCATATATTAATTGGTTTAGCGCAGATTAAAAATATATTGCTCTCACGCATCAAAAAAAGTAGAAGAGGAAAGTTTAAGGAAAACTTTCCTCCTTTGCCTTTTTGCCTTCTTGTTACAGAATCCGGGGGTGATAAACCCGTCTATAATAAGTGCGAGGCAGTATATAAAACCACCTCATTCGGAAAGTTAACCCCTGCCGGGAAAAATTTTTAGAAAAGCTAACGAACTAGTGCATAATGAATCGCAGCGCTATCGGAGCCAAACCCCAAAGCTTGGGCTTCAAAAGCATTTTTTTAACAAAGGTAGAGGGCTTATCCATATCTCCGTACTCTTCAAGAAAGCCCTCTAGGCCAGCCTTCTTCGCCTTTACAGAGAGTTTATCCAAGCTGTCCTCTTTCAGTGAATGAATATAAGAGTGGATTTTCCAGTGTATTGAAAGCTCCTTATTTACAGCAGACAAGTTCTTTTCATACTCTTTCAATGGACTACCATGCTTCATGTGGTTGGCAATGCTTTCTGCAGCGGCTTTTGCCGCATTAAGCCCCATTACGATTCCGCCGCCTGTTGTCGCCTTTGTTTGGAAGGCAGCATCCCCCAGAAGCAAGACATTGTTTTCCATGTTTTTTTTCAATGGTTCCCTTATCGGAATCAAGGAACTGCTTTTACTCAAAGGTCTCGCTCCCAGCTTTTTCTCGTGCAGGAATATTCTCATGCATTTTTCCACACCCTGGCCTACCCTTACACCAAGGCCGATTCTCGCAATCCTGTCAGATTCCGGAATAACCCAGGCAAAAAAGCCTTTTGCATACTTTCCAAAATACAGTTCAACCATCTTAGGGTCGAAGCTGCCCTCTGCCCTGTACTGTAATGCATGAACAAAGCTCTCGCCTCCAATGCCTGGGTGCATCGAATGCCTTATAACGCTGTTTGTCCCATCTGCGCCAACAACAACCTTACTTTTATAAAGCTCGCCGTGCCCCCTAGTTTCAATAAAGAGGCTGCTCCAAGTAAAATCAATCAGCTTTGAGCCCAATTTTACCGCTACACCTTCCTTGACAGCCTGCCTGTACAAAAGTTGGTCGAAGCGAAATCTGTCAATTACAAGCGCAACGGGCTTTCTACTCTTCACCTGCAGCTTCTCTCCTCTCGGAGAAAAAATTTTCGCGCCAAAAATTTTGTTCACTGAAAAATCTTCTTCATTCAGCCCAATGTCAAGCTCTTTCAGGCCTGTTCTACTAATAAGACCGGCGCACTGCACAGGCCTGCCAACAGTGCTATGCTCTTCCAAAACAGTTGTTTCAAACCCTTCCCTTGCAACAAGCGCAGCGCACCTCAGCCCAGCAGGGCCTCCCCCAACGACAGTAATCAAAGGCAATTCATTCAACCCCAGGGATTAAACAATTGTGGATATATTACTTTTTATAGAAATCTGTTGAAAGGGACTATTTCACTCTGCAACACCCAAAAAATCTGAACCAGCACTTTTAAAATATTTAACTGTGTAATTAATAGCATGTTATTTGAAACAATAATCGGCTTTATTTCCCTCGTAATTGTTTTATTCATTCCTGGGTATTTCCTAAGCCTTGCTTTCTTCACAAGGCGCAATGAAATTGATGCAATTGAGAGGGTAACACTCAGCTTTGTTTTCAGCATTACCTTCCTGTCATTGCTCATTCTTATTGGAAACCAGGTGCTGCAAATACCCTTTGACATCTATTTGACGGGCGGCACTTTTGTTTTGCTCATCATAGCAGGGCTACTGGGATACTTTGTAAGAATCGGAGTAGTGCCTTCTCCCATCGAGAAAATTCCACGGGAAGAAGCTGTTCCACTCATTCCAAAGCTGGGACAAGAGCCCGTTCCAGCAGCGCCAAAGCAGGGCTAGAAAAAGCAGCTTCTATTTTTGTTATTCCCTGTAAGCCCACTTGGGCCTGTGCTCTTCTTCCTCTTCCCTTGAAATAATGCCCTTTAAAGAGTCAAAGAATCTCTTGTGTGCGGGCTCTTCCTCAACAACAGAATGTAGGCCGAAGGGTCTTTCCCCCCCGCCTCTTCTTTGGAGGTAGTTCGATACGATGAATACAACAACCACAATAACAACTATAATGGCAAGAGCAATTGCAATCCAGTAAGCGATGCCGCCAAGGTCGCCCAAACCAAATAATCCTGCCGGAGCAGCCACGCCAAATGCGGTGCTCTCTACCTCGGTTGCTTTCTCCAGAAGCAGCGGAGGCACTAAGAAGCTCTCCATAGGGCTACCCTCCAGCAATGCATCAGCATCGCTCTTTTTCAGGTCCTCTCCCAGACCATAGAATATCTCAATACTCTCCCCTTGTCCCAGCTCAGCCTCAAACACGATTATGGGATCGGCCTCTAGCACTTCAAATGAAAGGTTGCTTACAATGCTGTCGGCATTCTCCGCAAACTCCTTTGGAATCATTTCAACAATCTTAATCTCCCCTTCCCCCTCCTTGTTTTCAACAACAATCTTCACATTGGCCCTGTAAACTGTTTTATTGCCGTCAACAACCTTGGTTATTTCAAGTGTTCTGCTTACATTATAAGAGTCTAGTAGTTCGCTAGCTTCAGTCGCTATCTGCTCGTTTATTCCTATGCCCTGCAGAATGATGGACAAGGTATTTGGGTTGTATTCATACTCCTGCTCCGCATAGGTTTCCACCGCAAGCATTCCCTTGGCTGTTTCAAAGCTCTGCTTGGCATTCTCTGCAAGGTTTTTTGCCCCAGCGAAATTTCCCTCATCAAACTGCGTTTCGGCATTCCCCAGTTTCTCCTCTGCCTCATCAATCACTTCCTGTACTGCATCAGAAACAGTAATGCCCCTCTCTCCCAACTCATCCAGCAGCTCTTGCAGCTCTGCCTTTGCATCCTTCGCCTCTTTAATAGCTTCTTCTGCTTCCTCTTCCTCGCCTACAGCTGCAACACCATTGTCAACTGTTATAGTAATTTCTACGCTCGCGTTGTTTCTTGGAGAAGCCCTATCCAAAGCCAATGCTTTTAGGGTGTGTGAGCCATCGCTTACTTCCCAGCTGTTCCAATCCAGAACGTAATACCCAGCTGTTTTGCCGGTTACAGTATCAATAATAGAATTGTCAACATAGAACTTTACCTGATGCATTCCACTATCGGCATCATTTGCATCAACCTTCAATTCAACAATGCCTGACACAGTGCTTCCATTACTGGGGGAGTTCCAGGAAACGCTTGGCGGGGTTGTATCGCCGCTTATCTCCTCTCCTGTGCCTGCTGTCGGGGTTGCCTTAACCTCACTGCTTTGCCCGCTCTCATTTCCAGCAGAATCAACCGCACTCACTTTGAAGCCGTATTCTGTCCCATTTGTAAGGCCCGCTACAGTGTAAGAAGTGCTTGATGTTGTTGAGTTATAGCTTCCATCAACATAAATCTTGTAGGTGCTTGCCCCGCTCACACTATCCCATGAAAGAGTAACCTCTGTATCGCCGGCACTCGCACTCAAATTGCTTGGCGTTCCAGGAGCGCTTATATCATAATTGATTGTAGTGCTTGCAGATGTGCTGTTCCAGTTTCCTGCGCTGTCCCTAAACTGCACATAAATTGTTTTGTTGCCCTCGGCTGTGTCGCAGCCCGCTCCCGTGGTTATATTGAAACCCGTATAAGAAGTGGCGTAATCTACTTCACTGCTCCAGCTTGCATTATTGCAGGAAAACCTCATCTTCCCGGCTGACATTCCTGAGAGGGCATCAGATGCGCTTAAAGTAAACTCAGGCGTTGCATCATTTGTCGGGCTTGGGCCGCTAATTGAAATGCTTGTTGGCGCCTCCGTATCCACAGTAAAGCTCCAGCTTTCACTTGTCTCGTTTTCCAGGGAATCGTTCACATCAACATAGATTGTTACAGTGCTGCCGTTTTCTTTTGCATAGGGCAGGTTATAGGAATAGATATTGCTGTCTGTTGTGGAAAAAATATTGAAATCGCTTAATGGTATAATGTTGCCGTCAAT
>JAFCCK010000090.1 GCA_017610245.1 Candidatus Iainarchaeum sp. | reverse complement strand
GAGCAACCGCTGTTGGCTGCAGGGAAAAACTACAGAGGAGCTGATAGAAGCAGGGGTAGATTCCAATGACCCAGGGGGATACTTTATTATAAATGGTTCAGAGAAAGCGCTCATGACACAGGAAGTGCTCGCTTCCGATAGGGTTCTTATTGCAGAGGAAACTAAGGGCATAGCGGCAGAAGTGATTTCAACAAGAGGGGCCTTCAAGGGCAGGGTCCGTGTTAGCAGAAGACCTGATGGCGTACTGAATGTTACGTTCCCTTCTTCCCCCAGAAAGCTGATGCTATTTGTGCTGCTAAAGGCACTTGGCTTGAAGAGCTTGAGGGAGATAAGGGACGCGTTCCCAGAAGAGAAAGAGATTGAAAATGATATTTTGATTAATTGGGAGAACACCGCTGTTAAGACAGAGGAAGACGCCTTGGATAAAATCGGTAAGTTCGTTGCACCAGGGCAAATAATCGACTATAGGCTGCGTAGGGCACAAGAAGTGATTGACGCTTTCCTGCTGCCGCACATTGGCCAAACAAAGGAATTCAGGCTTGCTAAAGCTTATTACCTTGTAATGATGGCTACAAAAGCCATTGAGAGGGCTTACGGCTTGAGGGGCGAAGACGATAAGGACCATTACAGCAACAAAAGGTTGGAGCTAAGCGGAAAGCTTATGGAGCACCTGTTCAGGTATAGCTTCAAGTACTTTATAAAGGATTTGCGCTTCCAGATTGACCGCACTATTACAAGGAGGAGAAAGCTGAACATCAGCACTGTTGTAAGGCCCGGCGCGGTAAGTGAGCGGATTAGGTTTGCGATGTCAACAGGCAACTGGATTGGCAGGGCTACCGGCGTGAGTAAATTCATGGATCGCGTCAATTATTTGAGCCCGCTTACTGATTTGAGGAAAGTGAAAAGCCCATTGAACAAGAACAGGGAGCTGTATGAGGCAAGAGACGTGCATGGAACACACTGGGGCAGGCTTGGCCCAATTGAAACGCCTGATGGCCCACAGTGTGGATTGGTGAAGAACCTTGCGTTGATGGCAGAGGTTACAACAGAAACTGATGAAGAGCCTATCGAGAATCTTTTGTACAAAAAGGGAGTGAGACTGCGAAAGCTTTAGGTGAGAGCATGCCAGCAGCGAGAAAACTAGCCAAGGTTTACATTAATGGAAGGTTGATTGGCTTTCACAACCAGCCTGAAAAGCTTACTCAGGATTTGATTAAAGCCAGGAGAAGCGGGAAAATCAGCCCAATTGCGAACATTGCCTTCCATGAGGACACAAATGAGCTTTACATTAACACTGATTCGGGGAGAGTGCAGCGACCTCTTATTGTGGTTGAAAACGGCAAACCGCTGCTGACAGAAGAGCATATTAAGCTGCTTAAAAATGGAAAAATCACTTGGCAGGATTTAGTGAAAGAGGGTATCATTGAATACTTGGATGCAGAGGAAGAGGAAAATGCACTGATTGCATTGGACGAAAGCGAACTCAGCAAGGAGCACACACATCTCGAAATAAACCCGACTGGAATTTTAAGCGTTATTTCCTCAATGATCCCCTATCTAGAGCACAATATGGCTGGAAAGGCATTGCACGGCGCGAAAATGTTCAAGCAGGCTGTAGGGATTTGCGGAATAAACTATAATCTGAGGACTGATACCGAGGGCTATCTACTTTACTATCCACAAAAGAACCTGGTTAAGAGCAGGGCGATGGATTTGCTGGAGCTGAATGCCAGGCCCCAGATCCAGAACTTTGTTGTAGCAATAATGCCCTTCTACGGCTTTAACACCCTTGATGCATTAATCCTGAACAAGGGAGCCATTGAAAGGGGTCTGGGCAGGAGCGCTTATTTCAGGATGTATGAGGCAACGGAGCAGCGCTATCCTGGCGGACAGACAGACAAATTTGAAGTGCCCGTAGAAGAGACAGAGGGCTATTTGGGTGAGGACTACTACAAAAAGTTGGGCGAGGACGGGCTAGTACAAGTAGAGCAGTATGTAAACGAAAAGGACATTGTTATTGGGAAAACCTCCCCTCCAAGATTTTTGGAGGAAATTAGTGAATTTGGCGTTGTGAAGGAGAAGAGGAGAGATAGCAGCATCACCACCCGAAAAGGCAAATCAGGCTTTGTTGATAAGGTTGTTGTAACGGAAAGCGAGGATGGCAACAAGTTTGCAAAGGTTAAGGTAAGGAGCACAATGTTGCCGGAGGTTGGAGACAAATTCAGCAGCAGGCACGGGCAGAAGGGTGTTGTTGGCGCAATAGTAGAGGAGGCTGACATGCCATTTACTGCAGATGGCATAAAGCCGGATTTGATATTGAATCCACACAGTATTCCAAGCAGAATGACTATTGGGCATTTGCTGGAAATGCTTGCTGGGAAGGCAGGCTGCCTGAAGGGCGAAACCATTGATGGAACGCCATTCAATTCGACACCGCAAAAGGAGTTGGAAGTGATTTTGAAAGAAAGGGGCTTCAATCCTAGTGGGAAAGAAGTCTTCTATGATGGCATAACTGGCGAGAAAATCGAGGGCAAAATTTTTACGGGTGTAGTTGCCTATAGGAGACTATTCCACCTAGTTGCTCATAAGATGCAGGCTCGCTCCAGGGGACCAGTACAAATACTTACAAGACAGCCGACAGAGGGAAAGGAAAAAGAGGGCGGCCTACGCTTCGGCGAAATGGAGGGCGAAACTCTTGTTGGGCATGGCGCCTCAATGCTGCTGCATGAAAAGTTTATTGAGGATAGCGATAAAGTCGTTGAATTGGTGTGTGAGAAATGTGGCATTATTGCAATAAATGACCAAATCAGGAATAGGAAATACTGTGCGCTTTGCGGCGGAAGTAAGGTTTATCCTGTTGAGATGAGCTACGGCTTCAAGCTTTTGCTGGATGAGCTGAAGGCATTGGGCATACTACCCAAACTTTTGATTAAAGACAAGGCATAGGTGAAAAAATGTTGATGAAGAAGATAGCAGCGGTTGAGTTCCAGGTGCTAAGCCCCACAATGATTAGAGAGATGTCCGCGCTGGAGATAAAAACCCCTGACACCTATGACAAGGACGGCTACCCAATGGAGGGCGGCCTGATGGACCCACATTTGGGGGTAATAAATCCAGGGCTGAGGTGTAAAACCTGTGGGCAAAAAATGAAGCAGTGTCCTGGGCACTTTGGCAGCCTGGAGCTTGTTAGGCCAGTAATGCACAGCGAGTTTTCTCGAAGGCTGGAAATGTTGATGCACGCTACATGCCAGGCGTGCGGCAGAATAGTTTTGCCTGAGGAAAAAATACAGCAGTTAAGGAAGGAGCTGGAAAGCAATCCTGGGAGTGGGGAAACAATAGCTAAAAGGATTGTTGCAAGAGCCAAAAAGGTAAAGAAGTGCCCACACTGTAATGCTCCGCATGGAAAAGTTTTGCTCGACAAGCCGACAAACTTTTTCTTGGATAAGGAAAGAATCTATCCAACGCAGATAAGGGAATGGATTGAAAAGATTCCCGATAATGACCTAACCCTGTTCGGCTACAATCCTAGCAGAATTCGCCCGGAGTGGTTTATTTTGACTGTTTTGCCTGTCCCGCCCATAACAATTAGGCCAAGCATTACTCTTGAATCTGGCATAAAGAGCGAGGACGATTTAACGCACAAATTGGTGGACATCATTAGAATCAATCTGAGGCTGAAGGACAACATAGATGCGGGCGCCCCACAATTGATTATTGAGGACCTGTGGGACTTGCTACAGTACCACGTAACAACATACCTTGACAACAATACTGCTGGCGTGCCGCCAGCAAAACATAGGAGCGGCAGGGCCCTCCGCACAATTGTGCAGAGGCTGAAGGGGAAAAAGGGGCGCTTCAGGCACAATCTAACTGGGAAGAGAGTGAATTTCGCTGCTAGAAGCACAGTAACTCCCGACCCCTTCATTATGATAAGCGAAATAGGCGTGCCAGAGGAAATCGCAAACGAGCTTACTGTGCCAGAAATTGTTACTCCTTGGAACAAGAAGGAGATTGAGAAGCTCGTTAAGGAGCCTGAGAAGGCTGTTTATCTCATCAGGCCAGATGATACGAGGAAGAAAATAGAGGAAAGCAACAAAAAAGAGGTTCTGGAGGAATTGGATGTGGGCTACAAGGTTGAGAGAAAACTGCAGAATGGCGATATTGTGTTGTTCAACAGGCAGCCCTCATTGCATAGGCTTAGCATGCTCGCCCACAAGGTGAGAGTAATGCCAGGAAAAACACTAAGAATAAACCCCATTGTGTGCAAACCCTATAATGCGGACTTTGATGGGGATGAAATGAACATTCATGTCCCGCAGACAGAGGAAGGCAAAACAGAAGCAATGGAACTGATGTATGTAAGGGACCAAGTCATTTCCCCCAGGTATGGCGCACCAGTGATAATTCTGGATGAAGATGGTGTTAGCGGCTT
>JAFCCK010000089.1 GCA_017610245.1 Candidatus Iainarchaeum sp. | reverse complement strand
AGCCCTGCTTGCCCTAAAGGCATGCTCTCCTGCCACCTTTGTGAACCTCTGCAAGTGACAGCTGTCCCATTCTCTAAAGCGCTCGCTGTTTTCCGTGTTGAGGACAAAGCTATCAAATGTGAGAAAGCAGTAGCAGCTGGGGCAAACCTGTGTGCAGGCAGTGCAATTTAAATCTTTTGCTCCTTCCTTTTCCCATTGCTCGTGGAAAAAATTTTTGTCTAAAATTTCCTTCAAACCATTAGTCTCTAACGATTTGTTGCACTTGAATTCCGCTCTGGGCTTGGTGAAAGAGGTTTGGTTGAAGAACTGCCTGTAAGAGTGCAGCAATTCCCTTCCCTTTTCACTTGTAATTTCCACAAAAAAGCTCTTTTCTTTCTCAACGAGCAGCAAATCATGACCTATTGGCTCATTGGTTCCCATGCTCTGGCAGAAGCCATTGCTACAGGGTTTCCTACACTGCAATGCAATAAGCAAGGTGTTCTCCCTTAAAGCTTTGTAAAAAGGGTCTTCTGTAAAATATTCAAGGTACAATTTATCAAAGGCTTTTATCGCATGCGTGTCGCAAGGTCTTATTCCAAATATGGCTTTCTTGTCCTTATTCAAAAAATGCTCAATTTCAAAGGAAGAAGATTTTTTCCTAAAGAAAAACTCTTTTTCTAAGGCTGGGGAGAGTATTTTTTTCGGGGAATAATAGGTTTGCTTTTCCAAAAAGAGCTCCTGTCCTTTATAGGGCAGAAAGCAGCTCGCTTCATTCTCGTTCTTGCATGGAATAAACACGCGCATTTCCTTGCCCAAAGCAGCAAGAAAGGGGTGCAGGTTCTCTTTCTTCAGCAAAAAATTTTGTTCCATACGATTCACTGCTCTAATGCGATAAGCCCCGGTAATTCTTTACCGCTTAAATATGCTAGCAATGCTTTTCCTGCAAGTGAAACATGAGAGAATTTTTCAGCGGGGATAGCAAGCTTTTCCAATGCTGTTTCTGTGTCGCCCCCACCCAGTAAGCTGAATGCCTTGCTTTCAGCTATTGCCGTAAGGATTTCCCTTGTTCCCTTCTGGAAGAGCTCTCTCTCATAAACCCCCATTGGACCATTGAAAACAATTGCCTCTGCCTCTGCAATTTTTTCCTTGAACAAATCAATTGTTTTATTACCAATATCCATAGTGGGATTCTGTGTGGGCAGAGCATCAATTGAAATATTTTTCCTGGACTTATTCTCCTCCACAGCAAAATCCAATGGAAGGGAAATTTTTTCCTCGTACTTGGAAAAAAGCTGCTTGAATTGCGGAAGCAGTTCGATGAAACCCTTTTCTTTTAAGAAGGAATCCTTTGCCCCAAAGTTTTTTCCCAAGGATTTCCAGAAAAGCTCTGCAAAAAGCCCTCCAATGAGGGCAGAATCTACGCTGCCCTCCTCAAGCATTTTTCCCAACAGTTTTATGCTGTCCCCAGGCTTTGCCCCTCCCAAAACCAGCACCCTATCCTGCTTGAATCCCTGCAGCTTCTGCAATGCATTCAATTCCTTTTCCAAGAGAATTCCAACATAACTGGGAAGCAGTGGCGCGAAGCCAATGACGCTAGCGTGCGCTCTGTGAGCAACACTCAAAGCGTCCAAAACAAAGAAATCAGCATTGTTTGCAATTTCTTTTACCCAGCTACTCTTTGAATGCTCTACCGCTGATTTATCCTCGTTCTCGCCATCGTTGAATCGAGTGTTATCCATTATAAGGATTTCTCCCTCATGCAATCCCTTTATTTTTTCAACAATGTTCCCCTCCCAGGAAGAGAATTTAACAGTTAAGCTGGTGTGGGATGCAACAAACTCTGCATGCTGCTTCAGAGAAATAAAATCCTTGTCGCCTTTCCTACCTTGGTGAGCCAACACTATTAGCTTCGCTCCCTTGGAAGCGAGCTCTTTCAAAGTGTTGCTGTGCTCCCTTAGCCTTGCTCCAGGAACAATCTTCCCACCAACAACATTGGTGTTGAAGTCAACTCTTATTACAATAGTTTTTCCTTGCACATCTTCTTTGGAAATGAAGCGGTAGGGCAAGCTATCGTCCCCCTAATAGAAAAAGGAAAATAGAAATAAAAGGGTTGGCTTTTCCCTACAAGCCCTTGCTTTCAAGGAATAACATAAATTCGGCCAGCAGCGAGCTATAGCCCCACTCGTTGTCATACCAGCCGGCTATCTTCACTACATTTCCATTCACTTTTGTGAGGAGGCTGTCGAAAACACAACCATGCGGGTTTCCCAAAATATCTGTGCTGACAAGTTCATCTTCGCTGTATTCCAGGTTTTCTTTCAAAGCACCCTTAGCTGCCTTCTTGAACAAGCTGTTCACTTCCTCCACGCTTGTTTCCTTTCGCATCACGCACGTTAAATCTGTTATGCTGCCGCTTGGGACTGGAACTCTCATGGCAATTCCATCAAGCTTCCCCTTCAAGTCAGTGAAAATACCTGTTATTGCCTTTGTTGCCCCAGTGGAAGTGGGAATAATGTTGATTGCTGCAGCCCTGGCCCTCCTTGGATCGGAATGCGGACCGTCAACAAGCAGCTGGTTCGCGGTATAGGCATGCACTGTTGTCATGAAGCCCTGCTCTATTCCAATGTTCTCATGCAGCACTTTCACCATTGGGGCAAGACAGTTTGTTGTGCAGGAAGCCATGCTGACAATGTGCTCCTTGCTTGCATCATACTTTTCCGTATTGATGTTGAGAACATACTGCCCACAGATTGCCCCCTTTGGGAGAGCACTAATAACAACCTTCTTTGCCCCCGCAGATAGGTGGGCTTTGGCATCATTCGGGTCTCTGAATACACCGGTTGATTCAAGCACAACCTGCACGCCCAACTTTTTCCATGGGAGCTTGCTTGGGTTTTTCTCGGAGAAGACATTTATTTTATTTCCATTCACAATTAGGCAGTTGGAGTCAGTCTCTACTTTTTTGGTAAACTTGCCGTAGACGGAATCATGGCGAAGCAAGCGCGCGAGGGTTTCGTTATCGGACAAATCATTTACTGCAATAACATTAATGCCCTCTTTTCCCAACATTGCCTTGAATGCCTGCCTTCCAATCCTGCCAAAACCGTTGATTGCAACCTTTATCATTGAAGCACCTGAAACTATGTGGAATTATGTTTTTAAAAGACTTTTTCAATGGGCCCAAAGCAGGCTTTTTATTCCTTTCCCTTGGAAGCAAAGAATATAAAGCAGTTTTCCTCAATTAATTAGTGTTCGGTGTTTCCAATTGCACGAGCTGAGAAAGAGCTATGTTTTGAACCGCTGGGTAATCATCAATACCGAGAGAGCTAAGAGGCCGCAGGATTTTGCCCGGGAAAAAGTGAAAGTTGAAGAGGAAGGGAGATGCCCCTTCTGTCCAGGCAATGAAAGGCTAACTCCGCCAGAGATAAGCAGGATAGAGGAAAATGGCAAGTGGATAATGAGGGTGTTTCCAAACAAGTACCCTGCTGTTACATTGGATGGGAGCAGCGAAATAGAAACAGAGGATCGCTTCTTTACACACAGCGATGGCTATGGAAAGCATGAGGTGATTGTTGAAACCCCCAATCATGATGAGGAGCTTGCTGATTTACCAGCGGGAAGCATAAAGCAGCTGTTGGAGCTGTATGTGCAGAGGATAAATGCTTTGAGAAAAATCAAGGGAATAGAGCATATCGCTGTTTTTAAAAACCATGGGCCAGAGTCAGGCACTTCAATAGTGCATGAGCACAGCCAGATAATTGCATACAACAGGCCAAGCACCAACATTGACAGGGAAGCAAGTGCAATTGCTACCTTCCAAAGAAAGCACAGGAAATGTCCATGGTGTGAAATAATTGAAATAGAGAAGAAAGGCCCAAGGAGATGCTTTGAAAATGACAGCTTTGTGGCATTCTGTCCCTATGCAAGCAGGTTCGCTTTTGAGATAGCGATATTCCCCAAAAAGCATCTGGATTCCCTGGCGGCTTTGGACGAGAATGGGCTAATGGATTTGGCTGAGATAGTGAAAAAGGTTTTACTGAAATTGAAGGGGCTGAATGCCCCCTACAACATGTATCTGCATGAATCTCCCAGGGGAAAGAAACTGCATTTTCACTTCAAAATAAACCCAAGGCTGCTGAGCTGGGGCGGCTTTGAGTACAGCACTGGGGCAGTAATAAATACTGTTGCGCCGGAGCAGGCCGCGGAATTCTACAGGAAGGAGGGCTGAAGTGGCAGAGCTGAACGCGATATTTAAGCCTTATGATATAAGGGGCATTTTCCCAAAGCAGCTGGATGAGGAAATAGCGGGAAAGATTGGCAGGGCATTGGTTGAGGGAATCACCTGCCAGGGGGCGGATGTAATCGATATTGGGCTGTGCAGCACTGACATGTTCTATTTCAGCGTGTGGAAACTGCAGGTGGATGCTGGGGTAATGATTACCGCTTCGCACAATCCAAAGGACTACAATGG
>JAFCCK010000088.1 GCA_017610245.1 Candidatus Iainarchaeum sp. | reverse complement strand
GTTGCCTGGGCGGGAGAAAAGGTTTGGGATGTGCCAGACATTGAAGAAGTTGTGCAACAGTACAAGGGATTTTTGGAAAAGAACAAGTGATTTGTGATGCCAAAGGGACCGAAGAGAATGGCGAAAAGAGGAAAGACAGGGGCAAGCGCTAAAAGGCTGGAGAAGGCCATAGCAAAGCAACGTAGGCAGCAAGCAAAATTGATAGTAAAAATATTAAGGCTTTTTAGCCAAGGAGTGGCTCCTCATGGCATCAATAGTATGAAAGCCCATTCAAAGATGATTCGCAAAATAATTCAGCTAGCTACAACCGACGCCCTGAACAGCGCAGAGATAAGGTCAACAAAAGTGAGGTCGCAATTGCACAAACTTACTCAAGAAGTCGTTGCTGGGAAAATTGATGCAGCAGGCCTTCAGGCACAAATTAATACACTCGAAAAAATATATCCTGGGAAATTAAAGAGGTTTGCGATAATATATGCAGAAAAGTGTGAAGAATACGTGAGAAGGATTGATGAGGCGGAAGACAAGATGTCTAAAAGGAACTGAGGTGATAAAAATGGACCGCTTTGAAAACATTTCCCCGCTAGATTACCGCTACTATGATGAATCCTTTAAGGATTACCTGAGCGAGGAGGCCCGCATCAAATACCAGGCGAAGGTGGAAGCAGAGCTTGCAAAGGCACTTGCTGCAACGGGGATATGCAGCGCAAAAATTGCAAAGGAAATTGAGGCAGCTAGTGAGAAAGTGAAAGCAGATGAGGTTTATGCTGAAGAAAAGAAAACAAGGCATGATATCCGCGCGTTGGTGAATATTATTAGGAAGAATGTGAGTGATGAGGCAAAGCCATTTGTGCATCTAAGTGCCACGTCCTATGATATCGTTGATACGTCAAATGCATTGCGCTACAAGGAATCTGTTGAGAAGCTTGTCCTTCCCGCGCTGCTTGAGCTGGAGAAAACTCTTATTGGAATCGCTTTGAGGGAGAAGGGAACACTGCAGATAGGGAGAACCCATGGGCAGCATGCAGAGCCCATTACTTTTGGCTTTGCAATCGCTTCGTATGTGAGCAGGCTTGGGAACAGGATAAAGAAAGTGGAGAGGGCAAAGGATTCTCTTGCCGGGAAATTCTCAGGGGCAGTTGGAGCATACAACGCAAGCTCGCTGCTTGTAGAGGAGCCATTAAAGCTTGAGGAAAATATCATGAAAGGGCTTGGGCTGAGGGTGAGCAGGAGCAGCACGCAGATTGTAGAGCCGGAATACACTGCTGATTTAATTCACGGGCTTGTTTCTGCTTTCAGTATTCTTGCAAATTTCTCGGATGATATGCGCAATTTGCAGAGGAGCGAAATTGCAGAGGTGGGAGAAGCGTTCGAGGCAGGGCAGGTCGGCTCTTCAACAATGCCCCACAAGAGGAATCCCATCAACTTTGAGAATGTGAAATCATTCTACAAGGAATTCATGCCGCGCATGTTTACTGTGTATTTGGACCAGATAAGCGAGCACCAGAGGGACCTTACAAATTCCGCTTCACAGCGCTTTATTCCTGAAATAATGGCAGGGCTTGTTTCTAGCGCAAAGAGGCTGAACAAGGTGTGCAGCAAGATGGTTGTTGACAAGGAAAGCATGGAAAGGAATTTCGGGAAGAGCAGCGCAAGTATCGTAGCTGAACCGCTCTACATCCTGCTGGCTTTCCACGGGCATCCTGATGCGCACGAAACAGTGAAAAGGCTGACGCTGCAGGCTGACAAGGAGGGAAAGCCCTTGATGGAAATTGTGAAGGGGGAAAAGGAATTGCAGCCGTATCTGGAGAAATTCTCAAAGCAGCAGCTTGATATTATTGCAAATCCCGGGAAATACGTTGGCTTGGCAGAGAAGAAGACAGAGCAATTGTGCGAGCACTGGAAGAAAGAGCTTGGGCTGTGATTGCCGCAAAGAAAAGCATTTTATTGTGTTTTTGAATTAATTTATTCAGGTGAGGAAATGCTAAGGGTTTACAACACACTGCACAAAAAAAAGGAAGAATTCAAGCCGTTGCGGGACAAAAAGATAGGGATGTATGTGTGCGGCCCAACTGTTTATGGGCCAGGGCATATTGGGCACGCTCGCACATATATTGCGTTTGACATTATCAGGCGCTATCTGGAATACAGCGGCTATAAGGTAAAGTATGTTGTGAACCTTACAGATATCCATGATGACATAATAAGCAAGGCAAATGAGCTTGGCATTACCCTCTTTGAGCTGGCTGACAAGAACATTGCAGTATTCTTCAAGGACATGGATTCCTTGGGCATAAAGAAGGCAGATGTTTATCCCAGGGTTACGGAGCACATAAAGGAGATTGTTGATTTTGTGAAAGTGCTGCAGGAAAAGGGCTTTGCATATGAAACAGACGACGGCGTTTACTATGATATCAGCAAGTTCAAGGATTATGGGAAACTGAGCGGAATAAAGGTTAAGGAGCAGAAGACAGGCACAAGGGTTAAAACTGACAAGTATGAGAAGGACCGCGTTCAGGATTTCGCGCTTTGGAAGAAGCAAAAGGACCCTAGCGAACCTGCCTGGGACTCGCCCTGGGGCAAGGGCAGGCCTGGCTGGCACATTGAGTGCAGCGTAATGAGCAGCAAGCATCTGGGAGAGCAGCTTGACATTCATGGCGGCGCAGTTGACTTGATTTTTCCCCATCATGAGAACGAGATCGCGCAAAGCGAGGCTCATTCTGGGAAAAAGCCCTTTGTGAAGTATTGGCTGCACAGCGGATTCCTTAATGTGGAAGGTCAGAAGATGTCCAAGAGCCTAGGAAACTTTATTGAGATACCGCAGCTCCTTGAAAAGCGTGATGCTCGTGCCTTCCGTTTCTTTGTTGCTGGCTTACACTACAAGAGCAGGATTGATTTCTCGGAGAAGGGAATGGAAAAAGTGGAGAAAACTCTGGAGAAATGGGACAATTTCATTGAAAGGCTTTTGGAGTGGAACAATGGAAAGGAAAACAGTGCTGTGGAGAAGATTGTTGAAAAGGCGCGCAAGGAAGTGATTGCTGCAATGGATGATGATTTCATGCTGCCGAATGCCTGGGCTTCGCTGCAGGGAATGCAGACAGCTGTGAACAAACTGATGAATGAAGGCAAATTCGGGAAAAATGATGCTGCTGCTGTATTGGAACTGCTGAAGGAGCTGGATGGATTTTTGCAGGTATTTAAGTTTGAGAAAGGCGGGGGGGAGCTGAGCAAAGAGCAGCAAGAGCTGATTAAGAAAAGGGAGAAGCTGCGCGCGGAAAAGAAATGGGAAGAGGCAGATGCAATAAGGAAAGAGCTCGCTGGGCAGGGCATACTGCTTGATGACACTCCTGCAGGGACAAAATGGAAGATTGTGAAAAAATAGCTATTTTTTGTATTTGAATTTTCTGCTGTAAGTTTTGTGGTCCAATACTTCGAGAATGATTCCAATTATTTGGGCTTCATTTCCAACAATCGTGTAGAGCATTCTCCAATAAGAATCAAGGTTCAGCTTCCACAGATTGTTCAACCCATATTTTCTTACACACTCTTTTGGTCAAAGTTTTCTTGAGATTTTTTTACCATTTTCCAAATCTACTGCCAGTTTAGAGATTCCCTTTTCAACTATCTTCAAAAGATAAGCAGATTCTGTGTTGCCCCTGCTTGCCCTTGCTTCAAGCTTTGAGAAGTTCCTTGCAAAGGTCTTGCTAAAGCGGATTTCGTTCATTAAAGATTGGGCTTGACGCTTTCCTTTAAAAGCTTTCCAAGCTTTCGGTTATCGACGAAAATCCAGACAATCTTGTTGTCCTTGGCAATCAGAATCTTGTTTGATTTTTCCAGATAATCCAGAACCAGGCAGAAGGTTTGGTACATTATCTTTTTTGGCAGGCTCTTCCAAAGGGCAGCCTTTGAGGGATATTCCTTTGCATATTTAATCGCTTTTTCAACCATTAGAACAGTATCAAGCCTTGGATAGTGCAGCACTGTTTTTGTTCTGTTCACAGTAAAACACCATTATATAAACTTATATAATATGTGAATTTAAACCTTTTGGTGTGGGCTACAGAGGCTGGCGCAATAATTAAATATAACTATTTCCTTTAATTAAAGCATGACAAGGATTGCCAACAAGATTTTCGAGGCAATGAACGAGCTAGCAGAGGTAAGGTATATCTACCAGCGCGTAGAGCCGAAATATGGCTTGGATGCAAAGCAGAAGAAGAAGGCCCTGGGGCATTTGGGCAAGGCAAAGAAGGCAATTGCTGCTGTGGAAAAAGCTTTCAAGAAAAAGCCCAAAAAGCAGAAGCGGGGCAGGTGACTACTCCGCACTTAGGTTATCCCAGGAACCCCCTCAAATTGGCTGCCCTTGAAACATGCTCCCCGAGATTATCGGTTCTATTTTTCCTCAATGCATTTACAATATGGTCGGTGAGCTCTTTGTGGCTGTTGTTTGTTTCAAAATCAACGGGAAGGTCTTTAACCCTCCTTTTAAGGGCTTTCTAAGGGCATCTCTTAAATCATCATCAAAATGCACATAAACCTCTCTGATGAATTCTAAGTCATCATCGTCCAAGGCATTCAAAGCCAAGATTTCCGGGGGCAAGCCCATGGAATAAAGGGCTGCAGTAAACCTTATTGCCCTTGGCAAGCTAATCCCTTCTACATCTCTGGAATAGCCGAAAAGACCTATGTGCAGCTTCCTTTTTCTTCTGCTCGGCACATATATAGCGGCTTTATTAATTGCCTGCGCCAAGCCCACTATTTGCCTTCTATATTCCCGGGAATATTTTCTAATTATTTCCAAGCATTTTTCCTCGTCTACTTCCAAGGGGACACCCGTTTTTCTTTCCTGCAGCTTTCTTACGGCCCTCCTGGTCTCATCGGGCGGATTGTCATACTTGAATGATGATTGAATAGTGAATGTGTAGATGCTTGGATATTCTTCCGCAACTCTTTCCACTGTTGATGGCCTGAGATTGCCCCTAAAAGGAACCGAGCCAACACCAATGATAGGATAGATAGCGATACCAATATCCTCTGATAATCTTTGGAGTCTCTGCAAAGCGATTTTATTCAAAAGAACCGCACTAACCAGGCCATAATTCATCGCAGGGTCTGACCTTGCCAAAAAAACCCTCTGGTATTCTACATCCTTGTCTTGCATATACTCCCTGACCATAATATGCGCATCAAGCAGGCGTTCCATATCCTCAAAAAGCGGTATAACAGTAATTCTCTCGGGCTTGAACTCCCCAATCCAGTCAGTGATCGTTATATCCCCTTGCTTAAATGGTTTGCTTTGTTTCCCTACCACGAAATCAGAATAATACCTGTAAACCCTATCAATGCATTTAGAGGATACAGTCATTGGAAGGATGACCTCAAATATTGGCGGAGTATCATCCTGGTAAAACAACTTTGCCGTATCAAACGACCTGGGTATGCTTTCCAGTGTTTCCAGCAAAATTTTTGCTTCGGCTTTTTCCACTGTGGGGTTGGGCACCCTTAAGGTTATAAACAGGTCTCTGCCCAATTTCTTGTCCCTGAAGAAGGATTCGTATTTTGTCAACAGCTTTTTGACTACATAGTTATCAACCTCCTTGCCCTCACAATCCCACATCTGCTCATCGCAGCCCAAATGGGAGAATGCATAGTAAGCTTCCTGAATTTCGTCTTCACCACCGAGCTCTGTGTTCTCTGCAAAAAAGGGGGAATTTACATTATCGGGGTGCTGCGTACTCATGCACTTCGGGATTTTAAGCGTATCAATCACTCCTCGAACAGTTATTTGGGCTACAGGAGACCCTCTGGCTTTTTGATTTAACGAGAGTCGAGCTCCTAGAGCAATAATCCTATCCCACATATAATAAGAACTTTAAGTTTTTAAAAGCCGTTCTATTTGCTCAAGAGCCAGCGTAGTGCAGAACCAGTAAAAGAAACCTTTAAAAACTCTGTTTTATACATAAGTTATTATGAGCAAAAGAAGGGATGGTCGGATTCTGCTCTAGAAAGAGCGATTTGTCTATTCCTAAAACTGCTTCTTTTGAGGGTGAATTGCTGTGAAAGGGCAGAAGTTTGTTGAGGTAATGGACACTACGCTAAGAGATGGGGAGCAGACGCAGGGCGTTTCTTTCACCCCCCAAGAAAAGCTCAGCATAGCGCAGCTGCTGTTGAAAGAGCTTAATGTGGATAGGATAGAGGCAGCCAACGCTAGGGTTTCCCTCGGGGAAAAGGAGGCTGTAAAGAAGATTACCGCATGGGCCAAAAAGGAAGGGCTGCTTGATAGGGTGGAGATAATGGGCTTTGTCGATTTGGATAAATCGGCTGAATGGATTAAGGGAGCAGGCGCCAAGACAATGAATCTGCTGGTGAAGGGGAGCAGGAAGCATTGTGAGCAGCAGCTCAGGAAATCTCCCAGTGAACATTTTGAAGACGTCAAAAAGACGGTTGAATTTGCAAAAAAGAATGGGCTGAATGTAAATGTCTATTTGGAAGACTGGAGCAATGGAATGCAGGAAAGCAGGCAGTATGTGCTTGATTTAATGGATTCACTGAATGGGCTGCCAGTTGAGAGGATTTTCCTTGCTGATACGCTTGGCGTGCTTTCCCC
>JAFCCK010000087.1 GCA_017610245.1 Candidatus Iainarchaeum sp. | reverse complement strand
CTGCTTTAACTCCTTTTCCCCATTCATAGCTTAGCTTCTCTGCCTTTTTTCCATTCTGCAGCGCGATGTCATGCCACCTTTCGCTGAATGCCCCGCACGTTACATTCAAGCAGCTTTCATTTACACAATTCCTTACTGCTGCCTCCATAAGCCCAGTACCGCTCGAGGTGCTCAATACAATAAAATTCTTGGTAAAAAGCAGCTTCTGCATTTTGGGAACAATTTCTTGGAAGAGGGCAGAAAAATCAGCCGAGCGGTGCCCAATCTGCGGGCTGGCCAACTCCTGCAGTATCTCGCGCCTTACTTCTATTGGTCCTGGAATAAAGAGTTTCTTGTGAAATATAGCCACCCCACGCTTGTATATAAATAGTTGAGACTAATTTTAATTTAAAGCTTTGCTTTGAGGCAAGCTCTTGCTTTTGAAAGGCGTTTTTCCACAGTATTCAATCTTTGTATCAGAGGTCTTTATAAATAATATATTATACAATCTTTATTGGCAGTATTTCAGTAAACTTTACTTTTTGGTGGTGGTTCGTAAATGTGTGGTATTTCTTGTTATATTGGAGGGGAGGACGCTGCCCCTATTGTTCTGCGGGGGCTTCGAAATTTGGAATATAGGGGCTATGACAGCTATGGCATAGCGGTAAAGCTCTCAGACAAGATTGAGGTAAAGAAGTCTGTTGGCAGGATAAGCGACAGCAGTTTACAGCTTCCAAAATCCAATATTGCGATTTCCCACACCAGATGGGCCACCCACGGCGGCGTAACAGAAGCGAATGCCCACCCACACTTAAGCTGCGATGAAAAACTAGCATTGGTCCACAACGGCATAATTGAGAATTACACCGAGCTGAAGAAAGAGCTGCAGGCAAAGGGCCACAAATTCAGGTCGGAAACAGACACTGAAACAGCCGTGCATTTGATAGAGGAAGGCGTAAAGGGCGGCAAGCCGTTGATGGAAGCGGTAATGGAAGCCTGTAGGCAGATTGTAGGAACTTTCGCTTTCTCGGTAATTTCTGTTGATGAGGAAAAAATGGTGGTTGCAAGGCGGGGTAGCCCTATAGCGATTGGCATTGGCAGCAAGGGCGACTTCTTTGTCGGAAGCGATGTAACAGCTTTCCTCCACCACACAAAAAAGAGTGTTTTTCTTGACGATGACCAGCTTGCCATGATTGAAAAGGGCGAGGGAATAAAATACTTTGACATCAAAACAGGAAAAGAGGTTGAGAAGAAAATAACCGAGATTGAGTGGGACCCTGCTGAAGCGCAGAAGCAGGGCCATAAGCACTTCATGCTGAAGGAGATAATGGAGCAGCCTATTGCAATCCAGAAAGCAATCCAAGGGAGAATAAAGGATGGGTTGCCCTGCCTCGAAGAGATAGATTCCCTGGAAGAGTTCCTTAAGAACACAAAGAGGATTGTAATTGTTGCCTGCGGTACAGCATTGTATGCTGGCTGGACGTCAGAATACTTTTTGGAGAATGCCCTGAGGCTGCCTGTTGAGATTGAATACGCATCTGAATACCGCTATAGGAATCCAGTGGTGGATGACAGTGTTCTTACAATAGCAGTATCGCAGAGCGGTGAAACAGCTGATACGCTTGCTGCTTTGAGGGAATCAAAGAAAAGGGGAAGTAAGGTATTGGCGATATGCAATGTAATGGGCAGCACTATTGCAAGGGAGAGCGATGCTGTAATTTACAACAGGGCGGGCCCAGAGATTGGCGTAGCATCAACAAAGGCATTCACCACACAGGTCAGTATCCTTCTATTGGTTGGGCTCCATATAGGGCTATTGCAGAAAAAGATTGATGAGGCAAAAGTGAAAGAAATAACCTCCGCTCTACAGCAGCTGCCAGAGCAGGTGAAAGAGGCTCTTGCTGAAAAGGAGAGCATACAGGAAATTGCCAAGAAATACTACGAAAAGAAAAATGCGCTGTTCCTTGGTAGGGGCCAGAACTTTCCAATTGCGCTTGAGGGAGCATTAAAGCTCAAGGAGATAAGCTACCTGCATGCAGAGGGCTATGCTGCTGCGGAAATGAAGCATGGCCCAATCGCTTTGGTAGACGAGGAAACACCCAGTGTTTTTGTTGTCCCAAAGGATCGTAGCTATGACAAAACATTGGGAAATGTTGAGGAAATCAAGGCAAGGAAGGGCAATGTTATAGCTGTAAGCAACAAGGGAGCATCAGAAATTGCGAGGATAGCTGATGACGTGATATATATCCCCACTGTGAGGGAGGAGCTTATCCCAATAGTGGCGGTTGTGCCGCTGCAATTGCTTGCCTATTATATAGCGGATTTACGCAACTGTGATATTGATAAGCCGAGGAATCTCGCGAAAAGCGTAACGGTGGAATAATGCAGCTTTTTGGCACTGATGGCATAAGGGGCAAGGTGAATGCTTTCCCAATAACAGGGGAAATAGCTTTAAGGCTTGGTAAGGCTGTCTCTTATGTTCTCTCACACAAGAATAGCAACAGCAAGCATAAAATTGCGATCGGCAAGGATACAAGGCTTAGCGGATACATGCTTGAGACTGCTCTAACATCAGGCATTGTTTCAATGGGCTGCAATGTTCTCCTCATTGGGCCAATGCCAACTCCTGGAATTGCCTATTTGACCAAATCGTTGGGGGCAGATGCCGGAATAGTTCTTTCCGCTTCGCACAACCCCGCGCATGATAATGGCATAAAAATATTTGATAGCAACGGTCTAAAGCTGAATCAGGACATTGAGAAAGAGATAGAGGAGCTTGTTTTGGGCAAAGAGCTTGAGAAGATGCAGATCCCACCGGATAAGATAGGCAAAGCGTTCAGGGTTGATGATGCAAAACAGCGCTACAAGGATTTCCTTATTGGGCAGTTGAAAAACAAGAGCCTGAAGGGCTTAAAGGTGGTAATGGATTGCGCAAATGGAGCTGCCTACAAAATAGGACCGTCGCTTCTCTTAGGGCTTGGGGCAGAGGTAATAGCAATAAAGAACGAGCCAGACGGATTTAACATAAACCAGGAGTGCGGTGCTATTGCCCCACAAAAAATGGCAGCAGCGGTGAAAGAGCATAATGCTGATATTGGTATTGCACTTGATGGCGATGCTGACCGCATAATTGTTTCTGACGAGAAAGGCAACCTGCTTGAGGGAGAGCACTTGCTTGCACTTTTTGCGCTTGATATGAAGGAAAAAGGCTTGCTGAATAAAAACAGGGTTGTAACCACGCCACATAGCAACCTTGGCTTTACCGAGGCAATGAAAGAAAACGGCATTGATATCGTAATTGCCCCAGTGGGCGATAGATATGTGCTTGAGGAGATGAGAAAGAGGAATGCCTCTCTCGGCGGGGAGCAGTGTGGGCACATGATGTTTAGCAGCCACAAGCATGGGGAAGACGCTCTTCTTACTGGGCTTAGGCTCATGGAGCTGATACTTGAAAAGGGAAAGAAGCTTTCAGAGCTTGCTTCCATTATAAAGATTTACCCGCAAAAGCTGGTTAATGTTCTCGTCCGGGAAAAAAAGCCGATTGAGGAGCTGCCCTCTGTGCAGGAAAGAATCAAGGAGGCTGAAAAAGCCCTAGGGAAAGAGGGCAGGGTTTTTGTAAGATACAGTGGAACGGAAAAGATTGCAAGGGTAATGGTTGAAGGAAGGGAAGAAAAGCAGGTTACACAGCTTGCTGAATCCATTGCTGATGCCTTTAGGAAAGAGGTTGGTGTTGGTGAAGATACAACAGCTTCTTGACGAAGTAAAGCAGAAAATGCAGGCGGGAAAACCATTTCCCTTTCACGATTACCTCAACAGGCTTGAGGAGCTGCTCCCTGCTGTGAAGGAAAACATGCAGGGAAAAGTGGAGGAAAATGTAATTGTTGATGGTACACTTGTTCTGGGGAAGGGAAGCGTTGTAAAGCCATTCAGCTGCATCGAAGGCACAGTTATAATAGGCGAAAACTGCAAGATTGGGCCTTTTGCATATCTCAGGAACGGCACAGTTATTGGAAACAATAGCAGGGTTGGAAGAAGCGAGATAAAGAACTCAATAGTGTTGGACAATACAAACATTGCCCACTTCAGCTATGTTGGGGATTCAATCATAGGGGACAATGTAAATCTTGGAGCAGGAACAAAGATTGCCAATCTTCGCTTTGACGGTAAGAATGTTAAAATCAAGTCCCCTCAAGAGGTTGATACAGGCAGGAGAAAGTTGGGTGTGCTAATTTTCAACAATACCAAGACAGGAATAAATGTTTCAATAAACTGCGGGGCAATAATCTCAGCAAACAGCAGAATCCCGCCAGGGGAATTTGTTAAGGGAAATTACCCTTAGAACTCATTCTTCTTCATATACGCAGGTTCCTTGCCTACATCTCGTTCCTTCTGGGCATCTTACCTCTGAACATGGGTTGATTTGCTTGCATTCAGCAGTACAACAGCTATTTGTGTCAGCTGCCTGTATTGTTTCCTCAGTACAGCGGAGCATCCTGATACATTTATAAGTGTAAGGCTGGTAAGGGCAAGCGTCTTTACCCAAACTGAAGTAGGGGAATTCAGAAGAAAGTGCGGCCGGGAAATTGAAAGGCAAAGG
>JAFCCK010000086.1 GCA_017610245.1 Candidatus Iainarchaeum sp. | reverse complement strand
AGGATAAAGGAGGCTGTGCTGCCAGCGAAAAGCTTTTTTGCGAAAAAGTTTGAGGGCAGGAATTTGGAGGTTGGGGAAATTAAGGAGGTAAACCAGTTCATCTTGATTTGGGCTTTGTTTATTCTTGTTGGTTCAATGGTTCTGACGATGTATGGAAATAGCCTTTCTGACAGTGTTTTCGAGGTTGTTAGTGCACAGAGCAATGCTGGCATCTCAACCGGAATAACGCATGCTGGAATGCCTTTGGGGGCGGAAATAATGCTTATAATAAACATGTGGATTGGCAGGCTTGAAATCATTCCCATCTTATCAGCCATAGGGTTTATGCTAAGTATGAGGCACTCGAAAGCACAATAAAAAGGTTTTAAATAGATGAATGAAGTAAACACTTAAGGTGCAAAGCAATGTATATTATAATAGTTGGTGCGGGGGAGGTTGGCTACTATTTGGCCCAACTTTTGCTTGAGGAAGAGCACGATGCAGTAGTAATTGACAAAAGTGCGGAAAGGTGCGACAAGATAAGCAGAGAATTGGATATTGTTGCAACTCAAGGGGATGGGACAGAGCCCAGTGTTTTGGAAAAAGGCGGGGTAAAGGAGTGTGACGCTGTTGTAGCATTGACAGGGCAGGATGAAACAAACATGATTATCTCGCTTTTGGCAAAAGAGCTTGGGGCGAAGCAGGTTGCTGCGCGCATTGGGAAAGTGGATTATGATGAAGAGGTGTTGAAAAAGCTGGGGATTGATATTGTTATTCACCCAGAAGCGGCAGCAGCTGGATATATTGCTGAGCTTATTACAAAGCCTGAGGTTTTAGATTTGGCATTTATATCGCGGGGCTCAGCGGAAATAATGGAGATAGAGATAACGGAAAAGAGCAAGATTGCTGGGAAAAAAGTGAAGGAAATAGAGCATCCCCCTGGCACTGCCATTGTGGCGCTTTTTGAGGGAAAAAACCTGCTGATTCCTGATGCCGAAACACTAGTGAAGGCAGGACAGAAAATATTGATTCTGACAAAGAGAGAAGTGGCTGAAAAAGTAAGGAAGATGATTTAGCGCGGTCTTTTATGCCGCAAGCCCCTGGCCATTTTCCCAGGCCAGCCTGGAAATCGTCTCCTGCCAAAGCGGCCAACCATCACTTCCTTGGGAACCCCTGCCCTTGGAATATGCGGAAGCCTGCCAACAGGGTGCTGGCCCCTTCTAACCAGCCTGAATTCCTCTCTTCTAAAAAATAGTATTGACAGCCAAGACAATAAGGTATTTAAAAGCGGTATCCTCCTAAGGGCGCTTAATCGTTGAGTTTCGGGCTTCATCCTAGGGGAGCGCTGCATTGCAATGCGCCTGGCTTCCTTTGCCTCCTGTGCCCTTGCCCATTCCTCGGTAATCCTCTGCTGCCTCAAATCAGCTTCTTGGTCATATGGCATAAAAACACTAAAATAATTAGTGCTTTGGCTTTATTTAATTCTTTTGGCAATAGAAGCAAAAGCTTTAAATAAAGAGAGGTGGCATAAAAGTTGATTATGAGTGAGTTAGTTCACAGCTGCGGTAGTTGCGGCGAAGGTGAAGAAGAGGCTCCAGAAGGCGGAGAGGAAGAGTAAATCAAATAGCTTCTGCTCTGCTTGCCGGAAAGTCTCGTGGACGAATTCTTATTCTTTTTCTTTTAGAAATTGCTTAAATTCGGCTAGAGATGGCTGCGGTGGTCTAACGGTTATGATCTTCGGCTGTGGACCGATGGAACCGGGTTCAACTCCCGGCCGCGGCCCTTCCAATTTTTCCAGTGATTTACTTCATGGACTTTTCTTTTGAAAAGAAAAGTTCACAAAAGAAAGCTTATTCTGGAGGTGGATTGAGATGAATTCAGAAGTAGACGTAAGTGTAAAGGGTGAATTAGTTCACAAAGGAGATAGAGGAAACTGTTAGGGAAATAATTGAAAATGTGAGAAAAAAGGGAGATAGCGCGCTGCGCTACTATTCCAAGAAATTTGATAGCGAGGAATTGCGCGAATTCAGGGTTTCGGAAGAAAGGCTGAAAAAGGCGCTTAAGGGGCTTCCTGCAGGGGAAAGGACTGCTTTGGAGAAAGCCGCTGGGAACATTGAATTCTTCGCTCGAAAACAGCTGCCAAGACCCTGGAGAAGCGAGAGAAATGGCGTAATAACAGGAGAAATGGTAAAGCCCATTGAAACTGTCGGGGTGTATGTTCCTGGGGGGAGATTCCCGCTTGTTAGCACTGTTTTGATGAACTGCATTCCGGCAAGGGTTGCCGGGGTTAAAAGGATTGTTTTATGTACGCCTCCTGCTGCAAGCGAAAAGGTGCTGGGAGCGGCCTGCTTCTGCGGAGTGGAAGAAGTTTATCTTAGTGGAGGGGCGCAAGCAATTGCTGCAATGGCGTTTGGAACGGAAGCAGTGCCGAGGGTGGACAAGGTTGTTGGGCCTGGCAATGTTTTTGTAAGTACGGCAAAGCGGCTGTTGTATGGGAGCGTAGGGATTGACATGCCCGCAGGACCGAGTGAAGTGCTTGTTTTTGCAGAGAAAGGTAAAGCAGAATGGATAGTAGCGGAATTGAAGGCGCAGGCAGAGCACGATGAAAACGCAAGGGCATTGTTTGTTACAACAAGCGGAAAGCTGGCAAAGGAGGTAGAAAAGCTTACTGCAAAAAATGCAAATGTGAAAATAAGCAGGGTTAAGTCTGCGGAGAAGGCTGTTGAATTAATCAATGAAATTGCACCAGAACACTTGGTGCTTTTCGATGGGGAAATGCTTCCTGGGATAGAAAATGCTGGGAGCGTTTTTCTTGGGCCTTACAGTGCAGTAGCATTTGGCGATTACTGCAGTGGGAGCAATCATGTTTTGCCAACAGCTGGCTTTGCAAAAGTGAGAGGCGGCTTAAGCAGCAGGGATTTTGTGAAAGTGGTTGCTTTCCAGAAAGTGAAGGCAGCGGGGGCAAGAGAGCTGGCTCCGACAGCAGAAAAGCTGGCAGAGATGGAAGGGATGGAAGAGCACAGGAAGAGCGTGGAGTTAAGGAGGAAAGAAACATGAAGCCAAGAAAAGAAGTGCGGGGGATGGACCAGTACAGCCCGCCCTTAGAGGGCAGGCGGGGCTTTCTCAGACTGGACTTTAATGAGAACACCAAGGGAGTGCCGCCTAGCCTTCTAGGGCTTGCGGGAATTGTTGAGCCGTCGGTCTATCCTGAGTATGGAAAGCTGGTGGAGAGGATTGCAGAGTATGCTGGCATTAGGAAAGGGGAAGTACTTCCCTGCAATGGGAGCGATGAGGGAATAAAGGTTGCATTGGATTGCTTCTTGGAGAGGGGCAAGAAAGTGGTTCTCCCTTGGCCGAGCTTTGCAATGCTCGAGCAGTATGCAAGGATTTGTGGTGGGAATGTAAAGAAAGTGCTGTATGGGGAGAACATGGAATTCCCAACTGAAAAGGTGCTTGGGGCAATTGATAAAGAAACAGGTGCTGTGCTGCTTTGCTCTCCAAACAACCCAACAGGAACAATTATAGGGAGAAAGGATTTGGAGAAAATATTGGAGCAGGCAAGAGAGAAGGGAGCAATGGTTTTGGTTGATGAGGCATACTATGAGTTCTGCGGTGAAACGGCAACTGGGCTGGTTAGGGAGTATGACAATTTGGTTGTTACAAGGACCTTTTCAAAGGCATTTGGATTGGCAGGGCTGCGGCTTGGTTATGTGGTAAGCTGCAAGGAGAACATAAGAGAGATGCGGAAGGTGGCTTCTCCCTACAGCGTGAATTCAGTGGCTGTGGAGCTTGGCGTTGAGGCACTTGGGAAAAGAAAATATATGGAAGAATACGTGCAGGAAGTGAAAGAAGCCAAGAAGTGGACTGAAAAGAAGCTGCGTGGAATGGGCCTGAAGTTCTATCCAAGCAAGGCAAACTTTTTGCTTGTCCGGCTTGGAAAAAATTGCAAGCGGGTTGTGCAGGAGCTAAGGGAGAAGGGCATACTTGTAAGGGACAGAAGCTCCTGCGAAACGCTTGAGGGGTGCGCAAGAATTACAATCGGCACAAGGGAGCAGATGAAAAGGTTTCTGCAAGGGCTTGAGGTAGTTCTCAGAAAGCCGCTGGTGGTGTTTGACATTGATGGGGTGTTGGTTGATGTAAGCGATTCCTACAGGAGGGCAATCAAGGAAACAGTGGAATTCTTTTCCGGAAAAGAAATTTCCTTCTGGGAGATTCAAAGATTCAAAAATGAGAAAAGGCTCAACAACGACTGGGTTGTTTCGCAAAAGCTCTTGGAAGAAAAAGGATTCAACATCCCCCTTGATATAGTGGTGCTGAGATTTCAGGAAATATATTTGGGGGAAAACTTCAATGGGGCGATTGCAAATGAAAAAATGCTGGCCGAGAAACCGCTTCTGAGAAAGCTGGCAGGAAAAGCAGATTTGTGCATTCTAACCGGCAGACCGAGAAAGGAAACGGAATTCGCGCTCAAGCGTTTTGGAATTTGGGGGATATTCAAGAAAATGGTTTGCATGGAGGACTGCAATGGAAGGGAGAAGCCAAATCCGTATGGGCTGAAACTGCTGCTGAGAGAATTTAGTGGGGGCAATTGCTTTTACATTGGGGACGCGCTTGCAG
>JAFCCK010000085.1 GCA_017610245.1 Candidatus Iainarchaeum sp. | reverse complement strand
CTCACTCTCACAACTGCAAAAGCCTGGAGGGAAATAATTCTGCCGGAATTTTTTGATGTAGTGGAGGAGTTCCCCATCACATGGAAGGGAAGGCATTTGCCGAAAGTGGATTTGTTCCAGGTGTTTCTCCTAAAGAAAAAGCTTTAGAAATTTTTCCTGTGCTTTTCCCACCCATGGCTTCTTTTGAACAAAACAAAATTGATTGCGTTCCCAATATAAGTTCTGATTGGAACCTCTTCCACACGCCTTGTGGATGTCTTCACTTTCATCTTGCTGCTGAAAACAATTTTCCCAATGCTGTTCAGTTTCATTCCCAAATCAATGTCCTCTGTTACAATATTCTCTGTCAGGAATCCACCTACCTTCTCAAATGCCTCCTTTCTTGCCCCAATATTAAATCCGGGGAAGATTGGAAAATGTAGCAGCACTGAAAGCCGCGATTGCAAACTCCACCACCTGTAGAAGATCCTTAGCCAGAGCGAATCTTTCTCAAGCGCTTCCAAGGGTCCAGTAGAGGCAACCCCCTTTCCCAATGCTTCAATAAGCCCTTCTACCCACTGCTCTCCCACTAGTGTATCGGCATCCACAAAACCAATAAATTTCCCAGTTGCATGCTTTGCTCCCCAATTCCTTCCAAAGCCGGCACTGACCTTCTTGCAAACAACAACCTTATCGGCATACCTCTTTGCAATCTCCACTGTGCTGTCAGTGCTGCTGCTGTCGCTCACTATGATTTCATACCTGTCCTTTGCAATGCTCTGGTTGAGCAGCGCCTTCAGTGTTTTTTCAATGAATTCCTTCTCATTGAGCGTAGGCACCACGATTGAGGCAATGGGTTTTTGCATTCAAACAAATATAAAGGCAACTATTATAAAAGATTTTACACTATTTTACTGCATGCCTGTATCAAATTTCCTGCTTGGATTGCTGCATCTCATGAGACCGGCTGAATGGAGCAAATCATTGGGAAACATGGTGCTGGCAACAATAACAGCAGCCTATGTTCTGTATGCTGTCCCTTCACTCTTCACTTTCCTCCTGGGCTTTGCTTCAATTGCACTGCTCTGGAGCGGGCTCTATACACTCAACGATTACACTGATTGGCAGCGCGATGCATTGCATGCAGTAAAGCGGAAGAGGCCAATTCCCAGCGGAATTGTCCCGCCCAACATTGCGCTTGCATTTTCAATTGCATTGCTTGTCCTTTCATTTGCAATTGCATGGATATTCTCGCTCGGCATTCTCTTCATTGTGTGCCTACTTGCAATGCTTACCAATCAGCTCCTTTACACCATCAAGCCCTGGAATTTCAAAAAGAGGCCAATCCTCGACCTAATAAGCGGCTCAATGGTAAATCCTTTGTTCAGGTATTATGCTGGTTGGGTTCTCTTTGTGCCCGCCTTTAATTCCCCCTTGCTTCCACTGCTCTTTATTGTTGGATTGCAGTTTGGGGGCTATGGCCTTTACAGGATGAGCGGAAAGGACTTTGAGAAAAAGCAGGAATACAGGAGCAGTGTTGTCCTTTTCGGGGAGAAGAGGCTGCGTCGCATTTATTACATTGCATTATTAATTGCAGGGCTTTCATATGCCCTGCTATGCATCAATTCAATCTACCTAATAAGCCCGCTGCTGCTCGGCTTCCTGCCGCTGCCATTCCTTGGTCTTGCGGCAATAATGCTGCTCACCACCCCGCTCTACAAAAGCGCGCTAAAGCGGCCGCAAGAAATGGACATGGGCAAAATGTACAGGCTAACCTATGCGCAGAACCTGGTATTTATAGCAGGAATGGTTGCACTTTATATTTTCCTCTAAAAATCAGCTTCAGCTCTTGGCCCTCTTCTTCAGGTAGCGCTTCTTTCTCTTCTTTTTGCGCATCTTCTTCTTTTTCCATTTCCAGCGCTGCCTGGCCTTTGTCTTCTTGAATCGGCTCGAATCCTTACTCTTTGTGCTCATACTCAAAAACTCCAGAAATAAATAGAATCTGGTAAATTAAATAGAATAAGAAAGATTTAAAAGTTAAGTGCCAACCATTTTCAAATTTTCTTTACTAAGTCAAATGCTATTAGTTTTCTTGTTTTAGGGTCATAAAGGCAGTTACCAGTACCAAACTCCACAATACCTCTCTCGCTAAGTTCTAGTGCGGCTGCATCAATCCTGCCTGACAATTTTAAAAATTTACTAAAAGGCAGCTCTGATACTGTTTCCAAGTCCCGGAATTCCGCAACGAGAAAGCTTTTGTTTCCTGATTGTATTGCAAATTCATACTGCATCGGCTGAATGCCGTGCTTTCTTAATATTGGCTCTGCTTCCTTCATTGTCGCCATTTGCCTGGTACTTTTATATGAGGCCTTCTCCTCTGGACCCTCTTCTTTAATAAATAGTTTTTTTCTCCCTCTTTTAATTAAAAAGTATTTTGCATACTGCCAATCTGGTCTTATCTTCTCAACTGTTGTTTTCCCAACGGTAATTCTTGCCCCCGCCCCTTTGCTTGCAATAGCCTTTCTCGCCTGTAGGAATTCTGCCATTATTTCCGGGTTGCGCCTTATGAATTGCTTTGCCCTCTTGGTATACATCACTGCCCTTGTTCTGCTTCGCGAGGCAAATGTTGGCGCTAACCGCTTTATCCTGGGTTTCTTAGCTTTGGGCATTTTATCTGCTAAATTTATTGTTTCCTTTATTTATAATATTTAGCCACTAAAGAAGAATTCCTTAGATAATGAGAATTAGCCGCTCACCAATTATACCTAAAGTAATAACCAGGGGAGTAGGTGTAGTAGCCGTACTCATAATAGCGGTAGTATGGTCTATAATAATAGGGCGCAGGATAGTAGCACCAGTAGTAGCCGCATCCGGAGTAAGAATATGAATAGTAATTGTAGGGCGTATAATTGCCAAAGCTCACATAAACGTAAGGTCCATCATAATCCCAGTAGCTGAATCTTAAATTGTAGTAGCTGTTGGGATAGTGCAAGGGGCTGTAGGAGCCCCCATAATAATAGCCATAAGCGGCGCTGACATTACTCGCTAGCAAAGCCAGGAATACTGTTACAATCAGAAATCCCTTGTGCATACTAATATTGCAGCTTAGGTTGTTTATAAACTTAACTATTTCACTAAAATAGGTTAATAAATTAAGAATTTGGGGAATGTCCCCCAAAGCTGCTAGCCCTCTCGGCAGCCGGGCGAAAAGTTTAAATATGGGAAAAACAATAATGGGGTGAATGGATTCACAAACCATAAATAATATGTTGTTAGCGATCAGTTTTGTTTTGGTTTTTCCTATGCCAATATCTGCCTTGATAATTACAAAACAGCCTCTGCTTTTAATAATTTTCTTGTTTGTTATATTTTTCTTAGGAGTTTATAAAACTCTAAAAAATCAAAGCTTTGGAAGAAGAGACATAGGCTTTGTTATTCTTATAGCCTTAATCTTTCTAATATTAACATTGGGGCCCTTTATCCCAGCTTTTTACCAAATACATATCACTAATTTATACCCGATAATAGCATTGGCAATTATACTTGGACTACTATTATTTTATATTTATTCCATTCTTTTCATGTTTTTTTGGCTTTTACATCTTATAATTTCTATGATTCTTTTCTTAATGGCACTCAGGGTATATAAACGTTATAACAATCAAAAGCGGACGACAATACTCTTAATAGCAATTATTACTATTCAACTAATTTTTGCCGTACCTTCCTTAACAGCAATCATCCAGGCAATCTAAGCCAGCTCTCTTAGTGCCGGGGCAGCTCTCAGCCCAAAAAGAAAAGTTTAAATATGGGAAAGACCAAAATAAAACGATGAATAAGCTGTTAATTGCCTGCACATTGGCTGCCCTGCTGTTTCCTTATGCATTTGCGCAATCAGCCCCCAGGGGCGCTGGGATTATAGGCTTTCTTGGTTTTATTGCTTATGCTATTTTTGTTATTCCGGCAGTTTATGGAATTGCAATGGCTTTTTTTTGGAAAATCTCCAGAGTTTTAGATTTTGGCAGAAAACGTTTGTTGCTCGGGGTTATAGCTCCAGCAATCATCTTTTTCCTCGCTTTAATTCCCGGCTATCTTATTCCAAGTTTGGATAAATCTCCACAATTTATTCAGATTATTGGTGCTATTCTCAGAATCGCATTAACAATAGTTTTAACAACACTCACTATCAAATATCTGTTTAAGACAAATTGGAAGAAAGCCGCTATTGCAACAGTCATTTATTTCGTTTTAATGATAACCATAACAGTGGCCTTAGTGATTTGGCCCTTTTTGGTTTCTTTAAATAACCCCTTTGTTGGATTTCCGTTACTTCTAATATTCATTTTAGTTGCATGGGTTTATGTAACATGTTCAAAGCAATCTACCACTGAGCAATAAAAACGCAATCAACCCAAATCCTGCATGCCCCGACTGGGATTCGAACGGTCACAGCATTTCTATAAATTTTTCCCTAGTTATTTCACATTGCCTGAGTATTCCTAAAAGTGTGCCTGCATCAAGCTTTTTGTGCATTGGCACTATAGTTACAAGCGTTTTATTTGGCGTTTTCTTTTTCAAGCGCACATGGCTTCCTTTTCTTCCGGCAATTTCAAAACCTTGCTT
>JAFCCK010000084.1 GCA_017610245.1 Candidatus Iainarchaeum sp. | reverse complement strand
GGAGTTGAGAGTTTCAATCAACAGGAGCACTATTTTCACTGCTTTGCTTATACTGATATTTATAGCAACGCTTGGCTTTACATACAGTGATGAGGCAGCGGAAATTTTTGTTTCGGCTTCCCAGAAATGCCTAGCTGGAAAATGCGTTTATGGGTTTGATGAAGCAGGAACAATACTGTGCAGGCCCTGCTCTGCAGAGGGCGCACACAGAAACTGCGTATGGGATAACAATACCGCGATAATCGACTATGTCAAGGAATACAACTTCCAGTACGATGGGTGCAAAAAGGGAGAGGAATACTCTCATGGGGAGATTTGCGCTCTGAGTATTACAGAAACAAACAAGAAATGCCTGTATGATGGGTACTTTGTCGAGTGGAAAAGGGCAAAGTGCGTAGATGGGCTATGGAGCCGAGGGACTGAGATATACTGCAAGCCCAACGTATAATAAATTATTATAAAGGAGTAAGTCTTCTTTTATAGTATGGTAGAGTTCTTCCTAGAGCTTTCAGCAGTAATAATTTCGGCTGTTGTGCTAGGCATTATTTTCAGGAAGCTAAAGCAGCCCACAATACTTGCATTTATTTTTACCGGTATACTGCTTGGCTCCGCTTTCTTTGACGTGATAAAGTTTAAGGATGTAATTAACATTTTCTCCGATTTGGGAATTGCCTTCCTGCTCTTCCTCGTTGGGATAAACCTTGACCCAAAAGTTCTGCGCGATATTGGGAAAACGAGTATAGTAACGGGCCTCGGCCAGATAACCTTCACCTTTATAATAGGCTTTGCCCTGGCAAGCTTTTTCGGTTTTGGGATGATAGAGGCAGCCTACCTTGCACTTGCCCTAACGTTCAGCAGCACCATTATCATCATAAAGCTGTTAACTGACAAACACGACCTGAACAGCCTCTATGCAAAGATTTCAATTGGTTTCCTGCTTGTGCAGGACTTTGTCGCGATTGTGGCGCTTATATTCATCTCAACCTTCAGGCCTGAGATAACCCTATCCGAGCAGATAGTGAACCTTATCTTCAACCTGATTGTGTTTGGCGGCATTGTGTGGCTCGTTTCAAAGTATCTCATAAAGAGGCTGTTCGACAGCCTTGCCCGCTCGCAGGAACTGCTTTTCCTCGGAGCAATCAGCTGGTGCTTTGCGCTGGCCTCGCTCTCAATGCTATTGGGTTTTTCAAAGGAGATTGGGGCGTTTATAGCCGGTGTTTCAATCGCATCATTGCCCTATACGCATGAAGTCTCAGGAAAACTGCGCTACCTCAGGGACTTCTTCATAGTGCTGTTCTTTGTCTATTTGGGGTCGAGCCTGGTGTTCACTTCAACCAACATCGTGCTCGTCCCCTCAATAGCGTTCGCATTGGTGGTGCTTATTGGGAACCCGCTTATAATATTTGGATTGATGAACCTGCTCGGCTATAAGGGCAGAACCTCATTCATGGCAGGGCTTTCATTCGCACAAATCAGCGAGTTTTCCCTGATACTTGTTTTCCTGGGCAAAACTGTGGGGCATGTTTCAGGACAGGTCGTCTCCATAATAACAATGGTGGCAATCATAACAATTAGTATCTCAACCTACCTCATCCTCTACAACAGCAGGATTTACGATAAGATATTCAGGAAGATTCCCATCCTGAAAAAAACACGCTTCTGGGAGGACAAGCTTTCAAGCGTTGAGGAAAAGAAATACCCCTTGGCTTTACTTGGCTTTGGGGAAACTGGCAGGAAGATTTTTTCAAAGATACAGATGCCAAAGAAGGACATCCTGATAATTGACTACGATCCAAGGGTGATAAAAGAATCAATTATAAGGGGCTTCCACTGTATCTATGGGGATGCCTCCGACCTTGAAACAATCGGGTTTGTCCTGAGGAAGAACCCCCACATAATAGTTTCCACTGTCATGGATGAGGAGACAAACGAGGTTCTGGTGAAGGAATTCAACAAAAAGAAGAAAGAGGACCAGCACCTTATAGTGCTGGCGAGCACTCTGGAAGAGGCAAAGCGGTTGTACGAGAAAAAGGCAGAGTTTGTTTTGGTACCGAGCCAGGTTGCAGCGGAAAAAATCGGAGTGGTTATCAACGATTTGAAAGAACACAAGAACTTTGAGCTTGATTGGATAAAGAAGCAGTACTCAGAGGAATCCAATATTTAAAATCTATTTGTTTAAAAAACCTAACCAGCATAAAAGAATGCTGTATTAAGGCAAGGGGGTTTTTAGATTGGTGCAGTTTCATATTGGAAAAGTGTTGAAAGTGATAAGGCAGGGCAAGGATGTTATTGCAAGTGATTCAAGTGTGCAGGCAATTGTTGAGATGTGGGACCATAACCAGCTTACACTGACAGTTGAAGAGGCTATAGCAGGGCAGCTGAAGGCAAATGATATTGTGCTGGTTGATTACAATCCTATTAATGGGATTTCCCCGCCCGTTCCAAAGCAGGTTATTGTAAAGATTTTGAAGGGAAAGCAGGGCAAGGAGTGCTGGGAGCTGTTCAAAAAATACTACAGCGAGAGGCAGAAGAGAAAGCAGAAGGAAGAGGATGAGGGACAGGCAGGAATACCTTACTCTAGATAGATTGAGTTTACTTAAGGGCAAAATTGGAGGAGCCTGAAATGGAGAACACGATAAAGAATCTGGCAAAGGCTTTTATTGGCGAGAGCCAGGCGAGAAACCGCTATACAATGTATGCAAAAATTGCCCAAGTTTGTTCATCAATATCTAATAAAAAAGCAAATAATTAAGTTTATTTAATTTTTCCAATGTCTTCCCATATCTAACATTTTCCTAGTCCTTTAAACATTTTTTTAAAGTGTTTATCGCATTTTCAGGATTATCTGATTTCATTATGCAAGAGCCAGAAACAAAAAGGTTTGCTCCCGCGGCATAAGCCTCTTTTATCGTTTCGAGATTTATGCCACCGTCAACCTCTATATCCAGACCTGGCTTCAATTCCCTCAACGCTTTAACCTTTTCCAATGTTTCTGGGAGAAACTTGCTTCCATAAAAGCCAGGGTGCACAGTCATCACAAGCACTTCATCTACTTCACCAAAATAGGGCTCTAACTCTTTCACTGCTGTTTCGGGATTGATGGCAAAACCCAGCTTCTTTTTCTTGCTTTGCACAAAATCCACTATTTTTTCAGGCTCTTTGCATGATTCAATGTGAACTATTATTGTATCGACCTTTCCCCAATGCTTTTCAATCCATTCCAGGGGGTTTTCAACCATGAGGTGAGCTTCAAATTTACATCCCTGTGGCAACTTGAAATCAAAGTACAGGGAGGAATTTGGAACAAATTTGTTGTCCATGATATCAAGCTGCATCCACTCCGCAGCTTCTTTAACCTTGTTCACTCTTTCGTCTAGTTCCTGCTGCGACTTTGCAATTATTGCGGGAATTATCAATGGCTTAAGCATTTTCTCTCCTGCATTGCTTTATTTTCTCCTTTACAGCAAATCCAGCGTCAGCTCCCAGCACTATTTTTATATCAAATATCCCCTTAATCCTGCTCTTTGCCAGTAAGCTTGTTCCAATCATCGGCAAAACGCTGTAAGCCATTGTCAATCAATTCATGCTGGAAGCTAAAGCTCTGCCAAGGCTTATCAAGGGAGAGTTGTTTGAAGGGAATAGGCTTCAAATTGCTCGTGTCATACCTAAAATTTTCATCGGGCAGTTGCAGCCCTTTCTCAGCCCACTCTTTAAGGACAGCAAACGGGCAAGTAACAATGTCTGTTCCAAACTTTAATGCAGCTAAAAGATGATTGAGGTTTCTAACGCTAGCGGTCAAAACCTCTACATGGCCATCTCCTCCCTTATACATCTTGATTATGTTCTCCACAAGGCTCATGCCATTGTCTCCCCTGTCATCCAGCCTTCCAATAAAGGGGGAAATAAAAATATCGCCCTTCTTTGCCCCCTCTGTGGCTGCATAGACAGCAGCAGCTTGTTCCTGGGTAAAACAGAGCGTCATGTTCGCTCTGATTCCCTCTTTAACAGCCTGCTCTGCCGCCTTCAGCCCAGCAGGTACTATTGGAAATTTGATATGTGCATTCGGAATCCAGGAGAACATTTCCCTGGCCTGTTGCAGCATTTCCCCTGCCTTTGTGTTCTCATCAGCATAAACCTCCAGGGATACCGAGCCATTGGGTATGAGAGCGGAAATTTCCCCAGCAATGGTTTTGTAGTTCTCAAGAATTTCTTCCTCGCTAAAAAAATGCCCCGACTCAAGCCTCTTCTGCACTTCCGGGTTTTTGGAAATAAGCGTTGGGTTTGTTGTCTGCCCATCAAGGAAGCCGAGAAGCTCTATCGCCTCCTTTGTTTCCCCGGGATTTCCACTATCCAAGAATATTTTTGCCTTTAAATTTTCCGGCTTCATAGGACCTCCTCCACTTTTTTAACAATGGCATTCTTTGAAATGCCTTCAAAATCAAGGAGTTCTTCCGGGGTGCCGCTTCGTGGGATTTTCGTAACAGCAAGCGAATATATCATTGCTGGGCTTTCGCCCAACGCACTTTTTATCGCTTCGCCGATTCCACCCTCAGCAAAATGGTCCTCAACCGTTATTATCGCTTTGGTTTCCTTCGCAGCCTTATTTAGT
>JAFCCK010000083.1 GCA_017610245.1 Candidatus Iainarchaeum sp. | reverse complement strand
GTCTTGCTGCTCCCTGCATTCCGTCGAAAGAATGGGAGCATACTTTTTCAACTCCACCCTCACCTTCACGTTTTTTGGAACCATTCCAACTATTTTGTCGTAAATCATCTGGGTTTTTTGTTCATCACTCAGTGTTAAATCATCCAGAATAGCCATTGCACTATTGCTGCCCTCCTCTTCCCCCAGGATGTTCGCTATATCACCGCTTAACTGCTTTAGCTCCACACTATTGAGGTAATTTCTTTCAGGGAGCTTTTGCATGGTTGCAATTGGAAGGAACAACGTAAGCAGAAGGATTGCCAGCAGAACATCCATTGTGAAAACAAAGCCCTTACGTTTCAAACAGCTTGAAGAAAACATTGCTGTCAGCCCCCTTATAAATACTATTTCTTCTCAAAACAATAACTGCAGTTGTAGCAGGCGGCGTTAGTCCAATTGTTTTGTCCTCAGTGGCATTCCCCGTCTTTAACTCAAGCTGGAAATCATACGGCCCAATCTTTAGTTTCTCCCTAGCAACAGCATAGTCAAGCTGTTCAAACTCCTCAAGCTTGCGCTGGCTTAAAACGTTTTTCTTGCTGGCAAGCCCAATCACTTCCACGCTGCTTGGATCTGTTTCCCAATTCCCGGGGGTGCCACTGCTTTTGATTAAAACATCAACTGCCTGGTTTGCCATCAATTGCTTTTCAATTATTCTCATTTTCTCAATCGCATTGAAAAAGTTCTGGTTCCATATAAAGCCCAGGAAGGAGAATATGAGAATGAACCCAATGAATGCTATGAATATATCATAAGATGAAATCTGTCCTCTACGCATTTGACAACACCACTGTCCCAGCTACATTTTTTGCTTCAACTGTTCCCTTACTAAGTTGCCCTGGCTCTGCTTTTGCAGGAAACTCGCAGTAGGCCACAATGTCGTCATCATCTGTAATTGTTACATTGTTGTCTCCAACAAATGCATCGTTGTCTATAGCAAACAATATTTTGCCACCGCGACCAGCGCTGTAAACATTTGAGATTGTCAGCGCAATCTTGTTGCATTGAATTCCGTATTCATAAGTTTGCTTTAATAACTCTGTTTGATTGTTTCTTATAGTGGTTGTAGTATAAACCAGCACAAGTGTTATTAGCACTACTGCAATTGCAAGAAGGATTTCCAAAGAAACTTGAGCTTTTTTCCCCATTTTTCCAATCTCCTTAGGTTACATTGCTTATGGTTACGCCCTCGCCATTTGCGTCAGCCTCAATCTTTACAACATAAGCTCCTGGAGACGAGGGCAGAGGACTGCTTGCAAGGTTTGTAATGTTTACGTCCACAACTGCACTGCTCTCACTTCCATCAGACAATTCAAACACTATTGCGCTTTGCCCTTGCCCTTGATCAATTCTGCTTCCAACAACCTCCTTAGTCAATACCAAATCAACAAAAATAGTGTTTCCGGGACCAAGCGAATAAACGTGTTTAGCCCCCCTCTCAAGGTTCTTGAGGGAAGTAGTTAACTGTTCTATGTTCACTGTTTCATAGTAGAGAGAGAAAGAATACGCCACCAAGGCTGCTAGCATAACTAACAGTATAGCTACTGCACCCATATACTCTAATGCAATCTGCCCTCTTGCCGCCATTCTTTTTATATATAGTTTTATTAGAATAAAAAACCTTCTTCAACAGTAGAACCGCTTTTACATTGCAATTTCGCGCTTTTTTCCCATACAGCCTAATACATATCTTTTAAATCCATTTCAGCCCATTATTTTTAAATGCCTAGCTCCAATGGCAGCAAAAAAGAGTTGCAGTTCAAATTGTACAAGCTTTTGCTGCAGAAGTACAGCAAGCTTATCAATGAGAAGGAAAAGCGCACTATTGGTGAAATCAAGGGGCTTGTGAATGCAGAGGACCTCACAATCCAATCGATTTTAAGTGACCTCAAGCCTGAGGACTATTCCTTTGAACAGCATTACATTGAAACAGCGAAGAAAGCTCTGGATTTTGTTACAACAGAGATACAGTACGTTGAACCAGAGCTAAACCTCAACTACTGGCTCTCTCCCAAGGAGATTTTTTCCGAGAAGGTTGCTGATGATGAGGACCTCGCTGTTTTCCTTTGTTCAATGCTTCTCGCTTTAGGAGATGAAAAGGCAGCAATTCTTATCTGTGAATTGGACAACCTAAGGACGCACGCAATTGTTATAACAGAGTTTCAGGGAAAGTTCATTCTGCTCGATCCCAGCCAAAAGCATGCTTTTGAGCAATTCCAGGGAAAAAAGGAGGAAGTTCTGCAGCGCTACAGCTTCCAAGAGGCGAAAATAAAGCGCTTTCTGTACAAATTCAATCACAGCAGCTACGAGCAGTTTGTCTGAAATCCCCTATTTTTAGGGAAAAAAATAAACAGATTCCTCTACACTATTTCTAAGATGCCCAAGGAAAAGAGCGTTGGAGCAATTGTTTTCAACCAAAAGGGAAAGCAGAGGCTTTTCCTGCTTCTCCACTATGGAGCGAGCCACTGGGATTTTCCCAAAGGGCATATTGAGCAAGGAGAAGCAGAGAGGGATGCAATGATGCGTGAGCTACGGGAAGAAACTGCAATTGCTCCTTTCAATGCAAAAATTGTGCCTGGCTTCTCGGAAAAAATCCACTACTTCTACCGCTCAAAGCGCGGCACTGTTTTCAAGGAGGTTATCTTCTTTCTAGTGAATTCCTCCAATACCAACGTAAAGATTTCCTTCGAGCATAAGGGATTCAAGTGGCTTCCAATTAGGGAAGCGATAAAGAAAGCAACCTTCAAGACAGCAAAGCAGCTATTGCGTAAGGCGGATGATTTCCTTAAGCAGCGCTCGCTGGGAGAATTCAAATAAGTTATGTATAACTCTTTGCCTGTTTTTTGCTCAGCAAATTGTTCTTTGCCCCCATCTCAACAAGTATTGCCTCAGCATTCCTTGCCCCAAGCTTCAATGCCTTCTGGATTCCCTTTCCCCAGATTATTGCGGTGAGAAAGCCCGCATTGAATGCATCTCCCGCTCCAGTAGAGTCCTTTACCCTTATTTTTCTTGCTCTTTCCCTGTAAAACCTTTTCCCGTCAAATGCTGCGCTTCCCTTCCTACCCATTGTTATCACAGCAATGGGCACAGCTTTTTGCAGCTTCTTCAGAGTTTCTTTAACGCTTTTCCCGCCAGTGAGAATGACTGCTTCCTCCCTATTCAGGAAAAGAATGCTTGCCTTTTTCAGCAGTGGCTCCAACGCCTTTAGTCCCTGCCTTATCTCACTCTTCCCAGGGTTCCAAGCGACCTTTATGTCCTTCTTTGCTGCAAAAGAAAAAATTTTCTTCAAAATCGAGGACTTGCTGTGGAAGCTGCTCACATAAAACCATTTGCTTTTTCCCAGCTTTCTCCACCTAATCTGCTTTTCCTTTCTCAGGTGCGTTGTTGCTCCCCCATAAGTAAGAATAATGCGGTCAAACCCTTTCCCAGTAATTATTGCGCTGTAAGCTGTTTGGAATTTCTCCAGTTTCACAATGAGGGAAGTATCAACCCCTTCCCCGCCCAGCTCTTTCAGAACTGCTTTCCCGCTCTCATCCTCCCCTATTGCCGCCAAAATCCCTGCTCTGAGCCCAAGCCGCGCAAACGCAACTGCAGTGTTTGTTGCTCCACCGCCAGTTGCATAGAAAATGCTCTTCACTTCCTGCTTGCTTCCACATGGCAGGGCAATGCAGTTGCCCTTCTTTTTTGCATCCACCTCAATGAACACATCCATTGTCGCATTGCCGATGCTCACAACATCAAACATTTTTCCCAGCAATAATTAGTTTAAGGGAATTAATAAGGTTTCCTCTTACTTCTTCCGGATGAGCGCAAGCACTTCTTTTACTTTTTCTTCCATCAGTTGCTTTGAATCCGCCTCAAGATTCAGCCTTAAAAACGGCTCTGTGTTGCTTTTCCTCACGTTAAACCAGTAATGGGGAAACTCCATGCTCAGTCCATCAACATAGAAAACCCTCTCAGCTTTTCCCTTGTACGTTTCCTCAATCTCCTTTATTTTCGCATCCTTGTCCCTTACCTCGCTGTTTATCTCCCCGCTGTGGTAAAAGCCCTTTGCGTCCTCCAGCAGTTCCGAAAGGGACTTGTTTTCCTCGCCCATAAGCTCCATTACCTGCAATGCCGGGATAAACCCATTGTCAAAGTAGAAGTCTTCCTTTGTGTAGTAATTGTGCCCTGAGAGTTCCCCGCCATAGAGGGCATCCTCGTCCCGCATCTTCTGCTTCATAAGGGAATGCCCCACCCTGTACAAGATAGGAATGCCCCCGTTTTTCTTTATTGTTTCCGGGAAGAAGTGCGAGCATCTTGGGTCATACAATACCTTTCCGCCCTTGTTTTTGCGCAGCATGTTTTTTGCAATAAGCGCCGCAATCAGGTCAGCAGGCACAAACACCCCCTTCTCATTTATGAAAAAGCACCTGTCTGCGTCCCCATCCCATGCAATGCCCAAATCCGCCTTCTCCTTTTTTACCCTCTCTTCACTATCCCTCCTGTTCCCTGGCTTGAAGGGGTTTGCCTCATGGTTTGGGAAGGTACCATCCAGAGTAAAGCACTGCTTTACCTGTTTTATCGGAAGCCCCCTGAATACCTCTGGCGCAAC
>JAFCCK010000082.1 GCA_017610245.1 Candidatus Iainarchaeum sp. | reverse complement strand
TCTCTTTTACAGATAAACGATTTGGCAAATGTTGTAGAGGGAATTGAAAGGATTATGGAAATCTCCCCATTCCTGTTTGCATATATTTTAATCGTAAGAGTTTCAATGGAGGAAGTGTTCTTTAGGGGCTTTCTCGTGAACAGAATTGGTGTGCTTCCATCAACACTGCTGTTTGCTTTGGCACATGCATCTTATTTCTCTTATGCAGAGATTGCTGTGGCATTTTTCCTTGGATTGATTTTAGCAGTGGGGTTCAAGAAAAAGCAGTGCCTCTTTCCCATCATTGCTGCGCATATACTTTACAATGTTTGGGCGCTTACGTTCATTTTTGGAGGGGTTTGAGTTGGCCGCTGTGGTAAGGCTGGAAAAAGGAAACGAGGAAAAGGCGATAGAAGAAGCAGTGAAGGTTCTGCAGAAAGGGGGCATTATTGTGTACCCGACAGAAACATGCTATGGGCTGGGGGCAGATGCGCTGAATGAAAAGGCTGTTGAGAAGGTGCATCTTGCGAAGAGGCAGCCAAGGGAGAAGCCAATTAGCGTAATTGCGGGCAATGAGAAGCAGGCAGGGGAAATTGCTGAATTGGATGAAAATGCTAGGAAACTTATACATAATTTTATGCCGGGACCCCTGACACTTGTGTGCGAGAAGAAGGAGGTCATTCCTGAAGTGCTTACAAAAGATGCAATTGCATTTAGAATTCCGGGGAATGAATTTGCAAGGGAGCTTGCTGAAAAGTTTGGGCATGCGATAACTGCAACCTCTGCGAACATTCATGGCGAGCCAGCAATCTATTCTGCAAAGGAAGCAGAACAGAAACTGGGCAGGAGTGTGGATTTGATTGTTGATGCAGGGGAACTGCCAAAGAGGGAAGCAAGCACTATTTATGATTTAATTAATAAAAGAATTATAAGAGAGGGACCAATAAGTGAGGGGCAAATAGTGGGGGCTCTGAAATGATTTGTCTTGGCATTGAATCAACAGCACATACCTTCGGCTGCGGCATTGTTTCTGACAGCAATGGAAAATGCAATATCCTCGCAAATGAAAAGAGTTCCTTCACCACTGAAGAGGGCGGAATAAAGCCAAGGGAAGCAGCAGACAGCCACTTGGAGAATGCTGCTGATGTGTTGAAGAGTGCGCTTGAGAAAGCAGCGGTTGGGTGGAAAGATGTTGGTGTGATTGCCTTCTCTATCGGTCCTGGACTTGGACCTTGTTTGCAGGTAGGAGCGACAGCTGCTCGCGCTTTGGCACTAAAGCATAAGAAGCCATTGCTGGGGGTAAACCACTGTGTTGCACATGTGGAAATTGGAAAGGCGTTGACTGGCGCTATTGACCCAATTGTTTGCTATGTGAGCGGGGCGAACACGCAGATTATTGGGTATGAGACTGGGAAATACAGGGTTTATGGGGAAACACTGGACATTGGAATTGGGAATCTCTTGGACAGTTTTGGGAGGAAAATGGGGATTGGCTTTCCGGCTGGGCCAGTATTGGATAAAATGTACTTTGAGAAAAAGGAGTATGTGAAGCTCCCTTACAGCGTGAAGGGAATGGACTTGGTTTTTACCGGGCTTGGGACAGCAGCAGAGCAGAAGATTGGGAAGGTGCGTAAGGAGGATTTGGCCTATTCGCTCTTGCACAATGCATTTGCAATGCTAACAGAGGTAACGGAAAGGGCATTGGCGCACACAGAGAAGAAGGAATTGGTATTAACTGGGGGAGTAGCTGCAAGCAAGGCATTGCGGGCAATGATGGAAACAATGTGCAATGAAAGGGAAGCGAAAATGTTTGTCCCGCCCTTTGAGGTGTGTTTGGATAATGCTGCAATGATAGCTTGGCTTGGGCTGGTTATGCACAAGGCAGGGAATAGGATGAAGGCAGAGGAAAGTGCAGTGCTGCCGAAACAGCGGACAGATGATGTTGCAGTGAATTGGCTAAATAAAAAATAATGATTAAATAACAATGCTTTCACAAAATAGATAACTGATTTTTTATGGAACGGAGTGAGTTTCTTTTGGTCTTAGCGCTTGCGCTTGCCGCTTATGCTTTGGGATTTCTGAGCGCAGAGCAACTTATTGCTGGCAATGAACCTGCTGCATTAGTCCCTCTGCCGCAAAAGCAATTCACTTCACACATTGATATTGTTGCTGTGAGAATGCAGGGCGAAGCCGGGATAGTGAATACTGCAAGTGTAGAGGTGAAGCCGGGCAAGGGCAGGGTGCTGTTTGCTTTGAACCCTTTTGTTGAGCCTGATACGCAGCAGAGTGCTGAGATAGCTGCGAGTGTTGCGGAACGCTTTACCAAGAAAAGCCTGGCTGAAAATGATGTCATCTATTCAATTGACGCTGGCAACGTGCAGCTTGTCGGCGGACCAAGCGCGGGGGCTGCTCTTGCGGTTGCAACAATTGCGGCTATTGAAGAGAGGGACCTGAATGAAAGCATTGCCCTTACTGGCACAATTCTGCCTGACGGCAGTATTGGAACAGTTGGTGGAATAATTGAAAAGGCGGCTGCTGTTGCAGAATCTGGAAAAACGCTCTTCTTGGTGCCGCAGGGTCAGGCCACGCTTGCATACTACGAGAAGCAGGTGCGGGAGGAGAGACGCGGTCCATTTGTGCTGCAGCGCGTGAACTATGTTCCAAAGAAGCTTGACCTGGGCGAGTTCGCAAAACAGCAGGGATGGAGCTTGCAGGTGGTAGAGGTCGCTAACATTGGAGAAGCTGTGGGCTATCTGCTGGCATAAAACGTGAAAAGAAAGCTTTAAATACAATAAAAACTAAATTCGTTAGATGAAAAAATTTAATTTTATTACGCTGGTCCTTTTAGTTCCTTTTTTTGCAGCAGCACTTGCAGCTGTTGGAGAGCCTGCAGCTGCCTCCGAAACAGTTATTGTAATGGATGAATCAGGCTCAATGAAATGGCCCATTGCGTTTCCCGAAGGGTTTGAGGGAAAAGAGGAGTGCATGTCGGCTTCAATAGCGCAAGCGGAATTATCCAATAGTATTTTTTCGGGGAGAACAATAGATGAGGTGCAGACGGACGAAAGCATGAAAGATGAGCTAGAGAGGTATAGGGAGCTTAATAATAAGTTGCATGATTGCACAAAAAAGCTTGAATCTTATTTGCGGGAAAACGGGCTTGATAAAAGGAGCTATATAAAGATTGATTCCGCCAAAGCAGCCGTGAGCAAGCTTGCCGAATTGATAGGAATTAGGTCAGAGGTGAGCGGCGAGGAGAATCTCGTCGGGCTAGTGCTATTTTCTTATGGTGGGGCAGTCAGGGCTGGCTTGACATCAGACACTGATAGTGTTGTGAGAAAGATAAGCTACATGGGAATTGGCTTTGGCGGCACAAATACTGGCGCGGGATTGCAGGCAGCATTGGATAATTTGGAAAGTGTAGGCTATTCAAATGCCTCAATAATACTCCTTACCGATGGAATGACGAATGAGGGGCTAACGGACGAGGAGATTCTTGAAACAATTGGTGTTGAAGCACAGCAGAAGGGAATAAAAATCTGCACAATAGGGTTTGGCGTAAGTGAGAATGCGATTGACAAGGCATTCCTGACAAGGCTTGCTGAAGTAACTGGGTGCTCTTACTCATTTGCGGCGAGCTCCGGGCTGCTTTCCAAGGAATTCATAGAAACAGAGCATGAGAAAGCCGGCACAGTGCTGGCTGAGCAGAGTGGCGAAATAGCAGAGGGGGAAATAATTGATTTCATTGTGAATGTGCTCTTTGGTGCAGAGGAGCTGTTCATCACAGTGGACTGGCCTGGGAGCGACATTGACATAAAAATAATAGACCCTTACGGGAAAGAGCTCGAGGTTGACGGAGAGAATGTAAGGATAGAAAAAGCAAGCGGACTGCTGTATGCAGCCGTAAAGAACCCTGCTCCGGGAAGGTATACCATTAAGATTGAGGGCAAGGAAGTTCCAGAGGGGAAAATGTACTACAATGCCATTGCCTCTGCATCAGGGAATTTGCAGGAATTTCCGCCAATTGATTTCAATATTATTGTTATTGGCGGCGTGGTAGTGGTTGTGGTTATTATTGCTGTGCTGTTTTTTGTCTTGAAGGGAAGAGGGAAGAAGCAGGTTAAAGCTATTGCAGTAAAGCAGCAACAATGAAAACATTTATATATGAGTTTTCTCTTTAATTTCCCGATATGAGGAACTATGCCCGGTTGCTTGCGATTCTGCTTGCAGGATTAGTATCGCTGGCTGTACACAGGAACAGCCGGCAGTAGGGCGAGAAGATGGAACATTTATAGAAGAACCAATAACAGAGCCAGTGGCAGATACTGGGGCTGTTGAAGCAGAGATAGATGACAGCGGTGCATTTAAAAATCTGGAAACTAAAAAATTGGCCACTGTACACCCCTGGACAAATGCATTTATTTTCAGCCCTCAGGGAAATAAAGTAGTCATACAAGACCTTGAGGGCCAACTATGGATTAATAATGAAAAATTGGAAATAGAAGTGAGGGGTCGTGAAATCCATAGCTCAGAAATTGGCTGCTGGAAGACATTCACTTTTAGCCCAGATGAGCAAAAACTGGCTTGTGGCATACGGCATGCGAGATCCGGCACTACAATGATACTTATTGACCTAATTACAAAAGAAATCAAAGAGTATAGAAACCCTTACTATATCGACGCTTTTGCATTTAGCCCTGACGGCCAAAAATTCGTTGTTAGCGAGATGCAGGGAGATGAAAATCCGCGACAAGCAGTAGTGGTTAATGACCAGCCAATCACTGAATACAAATATATCTATCTTAGGGGTTTTGTTTTTAGCCCTGACAGCAAGACATTGGCTTATGCAGC
>JAFCCK010000081.1 GCA_017610245.1 Candidatus Iainarchaeum sp. | reverse complement strand
TTAAGCTTTACTGTTTCCCTGATTATCCTCTCTTCTGCCTTGCCCTTATCTGCAATCCCCTTTACATCAACTATCCCTGCTGAAATGCCGTTTGCTTCCAGGAAAGAGGCCATGCCCATAAACGCCAAAGGCGGTCGTTGGGTGGTTGAGCGCGAAGGCGGTCCTACAAATACAATATCTGCATTAGGCATTTCAATTCACTAGCAAGCGGCTATTTCTTTTCAAGCTCCTCTCCATCAAATATCCCAAGAGAAGCAGCATCATCCTTCAAAGCCTTTAGGTCTGGGTGGACATCTATCTCGGCCCAGTCGCCCTCATCTATAAGATGGTATCTAACAGGGAAACCATCATCCATTATTGCCTGCATACAGTGCAGCCAGAAGAGCTTCAGGCTTTCCTTCTCCCTTATCATACTGTCCATTGTCTGCAGCAGTTTCTGCTTTCCCTTTCCACTAAACCTTATCATGCCAATTGATTCGCCATTTGCCTTATCGATTGGAATCTGCTTGCTCACTTCCAAGACCCTATCGCCGTCCATCACGACCTTCATGTCATCCTGTAGGTAGCGGTCTTTCTTGTCAACGACCATACAGATTTCTGACTTCCCGTCATGCTCTAGCAGGCCCTTCAGAACGCTTGGCTTGAACACGTCATCGCCATTAACAACAATAAAATCATCGTCAAGCATCTCATTCCTTGCCATCCACATGCTCACAAAGTTGTTGGAAACATCGTAGAAGGGGTTGTAAATTACTTTTATGTTAAAATCATCCCTGTAGGCCTTGACCTTTGCCTCTATCTGCTCAGTCAGGTAGCCACAGACAAGCACAACATCCTTTATGCCGCACTCCTTGATGCTCTTGAGCTGTGTTTCTAGCACATTCATTCCACCGCCTATCTCAAGCAGGCTTTTTGGGGTATTCTTTGTAAGGGGCCACATCCTCTCCCCTTTTCCTGCTGTTAGGATTATTATCTTCATTTTTTTCTCCCTCCAAAATAATGCTGCATCCAGAATTCAAGGTTTATAAGCATCCAGAGCCACTGCCCGAATCGTTCTGGCTTTTTTTCCCTTTTTTCGCCAATCCATTTGCGCAATTTTTTTTGGTCAATGAAGGCCCTTATCATTGCATCCTTTGCCAGTAGAATCTCCTCTGCGTAATCCATAAAATCCTTTTGGAACCACTGGTTCAATGGAACGGGAAACCCCTGCTTTTTCCTCACGAGTATCTCTTCCGGCAGCCTTTGCCTGAATATTTCCCGTAGAATATACTTTGTAGTGTCAAGCTGCTCGCTGATTTCATCGCTGCTTTTGTTCAGGGCCGCTATTCTGCTTCCCAAAGAATTCCAGACCAGCTTATACTTATGCGGCACAGAAAACATGAACTCAACCAGTTCATGATCGACAAATGGTACCCTGGCTTCAACTGATGCAGCCATGCTGCTGTTGTCCATCCTTCCCAGCAGCCCTGGCAGATGCATCTTCTCAAACACAAAAGATACCTTTTCGTAATAGGGCAATCCCGCGGCCTCATCAAATATCTGCTCGAATTGCGTGGTAAGTTCCTCGTCTTCCCCAACCAATGCATCCATCTTTTCGTTGAATATTTTCTTCTTTTCCTTAAGCGGGAAATAGCTGTAGTTGTAGAGAAAGTGCTCCAGCTGTGAATTAAACCTTTCCTTGCCGTATTTCTCAAAAAGCCCCCTAAAAAAGCGCCTGTACAATGGCAAGGGAAGCTTCTGGGCAACTGAAAGCCTTTCGAAATCAAATGGCGACCTAAAAATCCTGCCATAGCCCATGAATATCTCATCGGCGCCTTCTCCAGAAAGGACAACAGTTATGTCCTTCTTCAGCTCCTTTGACATGAGATAGAGCGGAACCTCGTTTGGAACGCTCAGAGGCAAATCCTTGCATTTTATGAGGTGCTTTAGGGTATCAAAATAGTTCTCTGCCGATACGACTATCTCCTTGTGTTGCGTATTGCAGTGCTTTGCAACAGACTCCGCATAAGGCAGTTCGTTGAAACCCTCTTCCTTGAACCCAATTGAAAAGGTCTTCACCTTGCTTTTAGACAAGCCACTCATAAGGCAGACCAAGGCGCTTGAATCAAGGCCCCCGCTAAGAAATGCTCCTACAGGCACGTCACTCACAAGCCTCCTCTCCACTGCCTTGGTAAGCAAAGCCTCTGTTTTTTGCCTGTAGTATGCCGCTCCCTTGTCGCGCTTGTTTTTTCTGGGGTTAAGCCTCCAATACTCTTTAGCTTCTACCCTCTTTCCGGCAATTTTCAGAAAGTGGCCCGGGAGCAATTTCTTTATTCCCTTGAAAAGGGTTTCCTCCCCAAGAACGTATCTGAATGAAAGGTAACTGGAAACGGCCTTCAGATTCGGCTCTCTTTTTACTCCTGGAAACAGCAGTATTGACTTTATCTCTGAGCCAAAAACAATGCCATTGTCCAACATAGCATAATACAATGGTTTTATACCAAGCCTGTCCCTCGCAAGGTAAAGCTCATCTTTTTCCTTATCATAAAGGGCAAATGCAAACATCCCGTTGAATTTTTCCAGGCAGCTAATACCCTCGTCCAGGTATGCGTTTACAATCACCTCAGTATCTGTCTTGCTGTTGAATTTATAGCCCTTCTCTTCCAACGGCCTCTTAATATCCATAAAATTGTATATCTCCCCATTGAATGAGATGCATGCTCTCTTTTCTTTGTCCCAGAGGGGCTGCTTCCCCTTCTTGCTCAAATCTATGATGCTGAGGCGCCTATGACCCAATCCAACTTTGCCCAGCTGCAGATAGCCGGCATCATCCGGACCCCTATGCGCCATGGAATCTGTCATCCTCTTCAGCACAGCAAGCTTTGGCGCATCCGAACTTTTAAAGCAGTAATATCCCGTTATCCCACACATGCACATCACGATTAACCATATTTCGTAAATATATTGAAGATTCCCTTAGGGTTCTTTAGCATGGCCCTGTGGTATTTCTTGAAAAATGCAATGGGATTCCTCCAGAGCAGACCCTTGTTTATCTCATTGTTGAAATAATCACAAAGCTTCTCCAGCTCTTCCTTGCTTATGTTTGGATTCTTTATATATGTTTCCCTATAGTGCGCGGAGCTTACGTCAAACCCATCTCTCAGCAAATTTCTCTCCTGGCACATCTGGAGCAATTCCGTTCCAATCATTGGCGTTGCCAAGCAAAAGGAAGCGCTCTCCGTCTTGAGGGATTTTGCAAAATTAAATGTTTTCCAGATCTGTTCCCTGGTTTCTCCAGGAAATCCTATAACCCAAAACGCATGCACACCCATACCCATCTTTTTTGTTAAATCAAAAATTGGCTTTGCCTTGCTTAAATCATACGGCTTCTTGATTACATCATGCAGAATATGCTCGTCTCCGCTCTCCAATGCATATGTTATCCTGTAGCATCCACTCTCCTTCATCAGCCTCAGCATTTCCCTATCAATGGTATCTATCCTCACGCCATTTGGGGTGCACCATACAATGTCCAGATCCTTCATTCTCCTGAACAATTCTTTGGCCCTTTGTGGCCACCCAGTTAAATTATCGTCAAGTATCTGGATTTCCTGCACACCATACTTCTCCGCAAGCTCTTTCAGCTCCCAAATTATATTATCAACAGACCTATAGCGGATGCAGCTTCCCCAGAAGAGGTGCGAGCTGCAGAAGGTGCAGTGCCCAGAACAGCCCCTGCTTGTCAGAATGGAAGCAACTCTGTCCCTTTTTGGGAAATGATTATGGGGCTTGTTTATTTTGATATACCTTTCCATATCAAACAGGTGCCTTGCCGGAAAGGGAATATCATCAATATTCTTTATCAGCGCCCTCTTTTTATTTACCTTAACCTTCCCGCCCTTCCTGTAAGCTATCCCGTCAACCTCACTGAGCGGTTTTCTGTTTGCCAAATCCAAAAATGTTGCCTCGCCCTCGCCCATAACAATGATGTCTACGCTTTTAATATTCCCCAGAATCTCACCAGCGCCAAAAGTTGCATGAACACCGCCAACAGCAACGGGAGCATTGCTAACCTCCTTGACAAGCTTGCTTACATGCACCAGATTATGGAATTGTAAGCTGTAAGGGCAGCTTATCCCTACCAGCTCTGGGGCAATTTCCCCTATTCTTCTCTTAATCTCCTCGTTGCCCAAACCAAAAGTGATTTTTCCGCCGTGCTCTCTCTCGTTCTCATACCCCTCCATGGAAATGTCTAGGCAATGGACGTCATGGTCGCCCTTCTCAAGATAGGCTGCGATGTAAGCAAGACCCAAAGGCAAATCGCATTTTTTGACAGAGCCCTTACTCACAGTTATTGGTGGAAATAAAAGCAATACCCTCATTTTTATCCAATCTCCTTATTTAGGCCCCATGCCATAGGTCATTACACCACAGCAGCGGGTGCACGCCGGAAAGCAGTAGTCTGATTCCCTCAATTTTTTTCTAAAAAATTCAATCCTCTCATTGTGGAAAATTTCCCCAATACCTTCTCTTGCAAAGTCCCCGTAGACATAATTGAAGCAGCGTATATGGATTAATACCTTTCCATCTGTTGTAAAGGCAAATGCCCTCCAGGGGAGAAAGCATGTTGCATTTCCCCTCACTTTCCCGCCGCTCACACTAAAGTAATCCGCTATCTCCCTTTCGCTTGTTATATACGGAATAATATCAATCTTTTTTATATTCTTGTAGTCCTTTTTCCCAATCGCACCCAGCTGCCTGCTCAGTTCCCCAATATTCACCTTCCCAGGATGCACCACCTCGGAAATGCAGCTCTCTGTCTGCTTTATGTCCTGCTTTTCATTCTGCTTCTCCATCATCTCCTTTGAAACAAAGTCCATG
>JAFCCK010000080.1 GCA_017610245.1 Candidatus Iainarchaeum sp. | reverse complement strand
CCGTAGTTGCGAGAAAAAAGTTGGTGCAGACTCCAGCGTTTGGAATTAATGCAAGGGAGCTTGTAATTTTTGTTATTGTTGCAATCGTTTTATTGGGTGCAAGGTTTGCTATCGGGATTGGGCCAGTAAGCAGAGCGGCAACAATGATTGGCTTGGCTTCCTTGGGCTTGGCAATAATTGGAACCAATGCAATAAGGCATATTAGAGCAAATTTTGAAAAGGAAGCGATCTATACTGCAATAATTTATTTATATTTGTGGATTTTGGGTTTAGCAAGCGTTGTTAACGCAATTTTATGGCTTGCCTTGCCTTTCCCCTAGAAACCAGTTCTTTAAAAAGCAAAAAACTAATATATATAAAGTAGCTATACTATATTGCGATAGCCATGGGTAAGGGACTGCTATTTTGGGCGCTGACTCTGTTTTCCCTTGTTCTTTTGTTTAATGGGGTCTCCGCTTATTGCAGCAGCAATGCAGAATGCCAGGAACTGGTTTGCCCAGAGGGGGCAGAGCAGGATACCGCTTTATGCAATACTGCAACAGGAACATGTTATTGTGGACCAAGCAGCTGCGGGAACAAGATTTGCGAAATAAATGAGAATTTCTCAAATTGTTCAAATGATTGTGTCGTAACTTGTGGTAATGGAGAATGTGATGGTAGCGAAAATACTACAACTTGCCCAACTGATTGCAAGGCTGTTTGCGGAAATGGTTTGTGTGAAGCAGGTGAAACAGCATCAGATTGCCCCAGTGATTGCGCTGTTGTGGCTGAATGCTGTGAATGGGAAACAGATGCTTATAGTGGAAAAGTAGAATGCATTTTATACTGTGCTGTTTGCGGCAATGGGGTCTGCGAAACAGATAAGGGAGAAGACGCATTTACCTGCTCTTTTGACTGCGGAACCTTTGGGTGTGGCGATGAAATCTGTAATCCTGCCCTGGGAGAAGACAGCGTTAGCTGCCCAGAGGATTGTGGTTATCAGGAATGTAGCGCAGATAGGGATTGTAAGGGAATTGAAGGATGCGATTATTATAAGGGAGAGGACTACAGCGGTGAAACAGCCGAAACATTTAATGTATGCGAATGTATTGAAGGACACTGTGCTATAACCACAAGGATAACCGATGTTTGCGGTGATGGCTTCTGCAGCGCAAAAGAGAGTTGCGACCCTGCTGCAGGAAACTTCTGTGGAACAGATTGTGGAACATGTGTTTTGCCAGATTTAACGATAAAAGAAATTAAAACAGAAGGCACCAATGTTACAACCAACACTGAGATAGAATTAACCGTTATAGTTGAAAATATTGGGTCAGCGCTTGCAGAGCCATTTAAATTAAATTTATATCAAGAAACAAAAGAAAACTTGATTGAATCAACTGAATTAGGCGCTCTCTACCTAACCTCGTTTACAATTCCCCTGAAAAGCCTAGCTGTTTATTTAAAGGAAAAAAAGTGGGAATGGGGAATTTACTTGCAGGCATTTGATACAACAATTACCGCATCCAAGCAGTATGGAAAAAAGCCATTGGGTGTAGGGTTTAGCATCGCTTCAACTGCAGCAGTTGAAAGATATGAGATTGACTGGCAAGGTGATGGAATATTTGATTTCACTTTCGCCCCTGGAATAAGCGAGTTAACCCATACATTTGAGGAAGCTGGAATTTACAAAGTGACCTTGAGGGCAACAAGTAGCGAAGGGGCTGTTGCAATTGACAGCGTAAATATTCTGGTTTTGGATGAGCCCCCAACAACAAAATTTAGCGTCGACACAACAGATTTGTGCGGTGAAGTTGAATACATCGTAGTAGTAAATCCTGACGGCACGATTAATGAAAGTAATACAAAAAATAATGAGGTAAGCATTTTGTTAAATGTAATCTGCCCAATTACTCCAACCATAATAGTTGAAGCAAACCCATTGCAGGGAGCAGTACCTCTAACAGTAACATTCGATGCTAGCAAATCGTTTGATTTAAATGGTACAATAGAGCTATTCGAATTTGACTTTGATGATGGAAGCGCAGCGGTGAAGGGAAAAGACCCTGTTGTAACCCACAAAAAAAAAAAAAAAGGTGTTTTCACTGTTACAGTTACAGCAACAAATGATAAAGGACTTAAAGGGAGCGATACAGTTACGATTGTTGCAGGGTTTAAGCCAAAAGCTGTTATTAATGTGAGCAAGTCAAAAGGCATCACGCCTTTAACAGTTGAATTTGACGCAGCTAGAAGCAGCGATAGCGATGGAACAGTTGAAAAATACGAGTGGGATTTCGCTGACGGTGAAACAGCGGAAGGAAAAACTGTTTCCCACTCTTTTACAGAAACTGGGGTTTTTATTGTAACTTTAACTGTAACAGACAATGATGAGTTGCAAGATAGCACAACAGTTGAGATTGCAACCTTTGCCTCAGAAAAACCGGATTTGGTGTTTGAATCCACCTTGGAAAAAGAGGTTGTTGGAAAAAACCAGATTATTACACTGAATGTGGTAGTAAAAAATTTGGATGGGGGAGATGCCCCCTCTGCCACTATTGTCCTGAAGGATTCTGAGGGGGTAGTAATTGAGGAAAAAGCAATTGCTGCATTAAAAAGCCTTGAGTCCATCCCTATTAGTTTTTCCTTTAACAGCGGAAACAGGTTGGGTGATAGCAGCTATCTCTTGGTTATTGACCCAAACAAGGAAATCAGCGAGTCCAACAAAAGAAATAACGTGCAAGAAATTGTTGTCAGCGTTATTTTAATAGAGGAGTGTGGAAATGGCTTGGATGATGATTTGGATGGGTTTGTTGATGAAGAGTGCGTTGAAATATGTTATGATGCTATTGACAATGACTTAGACGGGGCAGTAGATGAAGGGTGCAGCGAAATTTGTGGAAATGGCTTGGATGATGATTTGGATGGGGAGATAGATGATGGGTGTGATTACCTGCCTGAAGAGATAGCAAACAATAATATTGATGACGATAAAGACGGGTTCGTTGATGAAGGCTTTATTGAGGTTTGCGGAAACAATGAGGATGACGACGCTGATGGCCAAGTAGATGAGGGCTGTGAATGGGTTCAGGCTGTTTTTTCTGGAGAGGATTTGGGAATAACTTTTGAAGAAGAAGTAATGCTCGGGCAAACTCAAACAATTAGGGTAATGCATCCAATGATTGGTTTGGCAAGCGGAGTTGATATTGAATTAGTTACGCCAAGTGGAAAAGTTTTGTATTTGAAAACAGATGAAAAGGGAGAGGCTAGATTTGTTTTAGAGGAATTGGGGGAATATGCTGTTAGTGCTTACAAATATACCTTTGCTAGCAAAGGGGAATTCAAATCAATCGGTCTTGACACGGTTGTTGTAAAAACGACAGCTGCTTTGCCGCTGATTGTTTTTGGTAGGACAGCCGCAACCTTGCCCCTATTGGTTATGGTTTTTATTTTACTTTGCTTGATTTCATGTGTCTTGTCATTTGATAGAAGTGAATCACTGTTTGCCGAGGTTATCAGAACAAAGGGCGAAGAAAAGAGAAAACGCGGAATAAAATTAGTGGTTGCTAGCATTTTCTTTATTATTCCGATAACGTTCAACAAAATCTTTACTTTTGAAATTGGCGTTTCTGTGGCAGTAATTGAAATAGTTGTTTTATTTTTGTTGGTGCATTTGCAGAAAGAAGCCGTAAGACCCTGGGGAATGCCAACCGCTTAACGCTTTCCCTTAACCCAAAAAAATACTTCGCTGTTCTTTTCCTTCTCTTTTCCACTCGAAAGAACAGCTCTCACTTTAAAGGGAAAAGGCGGCACTTCCTTTAAATACATCATCTCTGTTTTTTCAATTGCACTGCCTTTTTTTACAAAAACATTTTCGTTTTTTATTACCTTATTTCCAGCGACGAATCTAACCAAATAATTAATGTCTTTTTCTTCGTTATTTTGTATCCCATAAGTGAATTCCACGCTACTATTTGCCAAAAAGTTTGTGTAGCTATTTGGCTTTAGGTAAATGGCGCTGTAAGTCTCTTTTTCCTGCATGCTCAGCATGAAGAGGAATGCTATAATGCCTGCTCCAATCGTCAAAAGAGTGAGGGTGGTGAACAAAAACCTGTCTAGATCACTTTCTCCATTCATGGGCCAAGCCTCCTTTTTTGTAGCAGAAAAGCAGCGTAGAAAATAATGCAAAGCGCCTCAATTATCAACAGTGTGTTAAGGAAGTTAAATGGCACTCTGGCGATCCCCCAGCCAGCGAGCAGGGGCAAAACAATTAAAGGTATCGAAATTACTGCACTTAAGAGTATTCTTTCTATGAAGAGGGGCTTTTTTGATGAAAAAAACAGCGCTTGTATAAACAAAAAGCCCACTGGAAAGAAGAGCAGATAAATACCCAAAAGGGCCTGGATTTCCTTCAATATACTCAATTGATTAATCTCAATTATTGCTGTTAAAATGCCCGCTATTATGGCACTAACGAACACATTTCTTTCATTTATTACTGTAGTAAGTATAATACTCGCCTCCCTGATTATGAACTAAATCCAGGCTATCACAATCTATAAAGCCCTCGCCAGCGTACACAATCTCTGTATTATACTTTTCCATTGTTTTTTCTTTTTCCCCACAGCTTAGGGAAGAAAATCGCACCAAATCCTGTATTGCTCCTAGACCTTGCCCCAATCTTGCCGCGCCGGTTTCCGCAACCTTTCTGTCGGCAATTAAATAAACCGCTTTTGCCGACCATGGCAAGGACAAGATTACTGCATCGCTTGCACTGTTTTCATTAATCCATGCAATAGCATTTACCTCCTCTTTTTCAATGTTGTGATATAAATCTTGCACATGCGTAAATGGCTCGAAGATTAATTGATTTAATAAAAAAGCACCCAGCAAAAGCAGCACTAATTCCGCTATTAGCTTCTGCCTTGTTTCA
>JAFCCK010000079.1 GCA_017610245.1 Candidatus Iainarchaeum sp. | reverse complement strand
ATTTACCAAAACATTTTCTCAAGCGTGCATGCACTGCTTGGCAAGGACAGCAGCATCGAAGTGCAGCACTACGGCATCCAGAGCCTTGCAGGCTTCAAAGAAAAAGCAATCAATGAACTGAGCGAATTGAAGGACTCTTTTTCCTCGCTTAAGAGGAAGGACTTTCTAGGCACTATTTTCCTTGGGAGGAAAACCCTTACCCTAAAGGAACTGCTTGCTAACGCTTCCCTGCTAAGTGAAAACATTGATTACCTCAGTACAGAAATAGTTGAAGGCACACTTTTGCTGTGCGAGGAGAGAATAAACCAGATTGATTCCGAGCTTGTGGGGCTTGAGATTCCTGAGCAATCCTTATTAAGCGTAACAGAGCTAAGGTCAAGGATTAAATTCAAGATAGCAGGCTTTAGGGATGCCGGCCAGGAGGAAAGGATACTGCTTTGCAGGGATGTCCTGCTTGAGCATGATTCCCTGCAATCAGCCCTGCAGGATTTTTACTCTTTCGAAGCCGCACTTTTTTCGTCTTTTGGGGCCTGCATGCGGCGCGTTTCCTTGCTGCTCTCGGAGGAAAATTCAGCACAGTTTGATTTGTCCGATTTCACTGCAAGGCTAAACAGCATAAAGGCGATTGCTACAACAGAGGAGAGCATTCAAATGCTAGGAAGATTCTGCTTAACACTTGAACGCGACTTGGATTTGTTCCTGCAGCAGAGCGATGCTGCGAAAAACCTCTTCCAAGAATATAACAGCAGCAAAGGAATACTACAAGAGATTGCAGCGCTTAGACGCAGGTTTCCAGAAAGCATTTCATCCAAAACCCTTGAAGGATTCTCAAGCAAGCTAGAGGATTTGAAGAAATATTTTACCTCAAGCGGTATAAATCCAGAGCAAGCTTTGCCTGTTTTGCTGGAGCTGCAAACACAATTTGATTCACTTGAAAAGGAAATGGAGAAAACAATAGCAGAAGCGCTCAAGAGCATTCTCACCAAAAATTTTTCCGTTGCCATTCTGCCAAAATCAATTCCAAAGCTTGGGGAAAGCAGCGATGCAATTGTCAGGATTCTGCTTGAAAACCCTCTGGGGTTTGATGTGGAAGGGGAGCAGGTAATCGAGCTGCCGCTAAAAATCCAATTCAGCGGGATTGTAGAAGCCTCTCCCAACGTGCTATCTGTAAACAACAATGGGGAAAGTCTATTGGTGTCTCTTGACAGACTGCCAGAAGGCTTTACTGTAATCGATTTGAATTCCGTGATTGAAACATCTTTTGAGGAAGAAACAAGGCTTCTAAGTGTTGACCAGTTCCAGGCAATCTTCGAGAAAACCATTTCAATCAAAACAGATGGATTGGTTCCACAGCTTTTGGCCGAGATTGAGCTTTTAGCTGGCAGCGAGCTGCCCACCAACAATGTCAGGGTTTATTCTTCGGGCAAATCCCTTACATTTTCAAAGACAGGGCACACTATTTCCTTTATTTTGGAGGATATTCAAAGCGAACAAAAGGTTGTGATTTATTTTTCGGTTGCTCAGCCCCTTGCAATAGAAACAGAAGTCCTTGAAATTCACAAAATCACCGAAACTGCAAGCACTTTGAGGATGGAAATAACGGTGGAGAACAAGCTGCCTGTTGCACTTGGCAGAGTACAGATAAAAATGCCCCTAAATATAGAAGGAAATAGCATAGTGGTAAGGGAATTTGTTGATTCCAGCGGAAAAAGCCTAAAATTCGCTATGCTTTCCAACAAAAATCTGAGCCTCTGGCTTGAACCCCTTTTCCCAGGTCAGGAAGGGTACCACTATCTCCTTCTGGAGATTGAGAACAGCGAGCAGTACTGGCAGCAGCAGTTGGAAGAGCAAAAAGCAAGGGCTCTTTCCCTCACAAAGTCAAGGTCGGCAGAAATTGCGGAAGCTGCAGAAGAAATTTTCTCAAAGCTGTTCTCTTTCCAAGAAAGATTCTTTGAAAGCAAGGAGCAAATAAATAAGTTTACAAAAATTGTACAGGAACTTGATGCACTTGAGGCAAAGAACAGCACTTTTTTCACAACAATGCAGCAGTTTGCCCTCCTTAAAGATGAAATTCTTGAGGAACTGAATGAAATAAGGGGGGAAGCAGCCCTACTTTCCTCACTTGGCTTTGATTCAGAGGAGAGCGAAGCAAAGGCAAGGCTGCATGAGATACAGGAAACTCTCCAAGAGGCTGAAAATCTTTTTGTAGGGGGCAGTGTGGAGAGGGCCCTCGAAAAGCTTTTTGAAATCCATGCATCTCTTTCAGCCCAATCTGCTACGAGCATAAAAGATTTTCTTATTGGGAAAAGGGACGAGCTGCTTGGGCAATTCAAAGAGCTTGTATCGAAATCAAGTGGGCTTGGTTTAGGTAGGGAGAAGGCATTAGAGAAAGGGATTTTTTTGATGGACTCTGATTTTGATTCCTCCCTTGCAAAAGGCGACCTTTCCCACTCAAAAAAAATGCTCGATGAGATAAAAGAAAAAATCGATTCTTTTAAAGAGACCCTGGGCAAGGATGTAAAGGATGAAGCAGGGTTGATCGCAAAGCGCATAAAAAATTTTAATCAACTCATCAATTCATCCCTGCCTTCGCTGCTTGTTCAATTGACTTCAATGCTTGCAGGGGTAACGGAAGAGGAGCTTGTTAAAGCAAGGTATGTTTCTCCAATAAACCTTTCCAGGCTGAAGAAGATTGAATTGGAAATAGGTAGCCTGAACTCCCCCTTACTCAACGAAAAATTAAACCACTTCCTTTCGCTTTACGATGAAAGCGAGTATGCAGAGGCGCTTGCTCTTGCAGCTGGATTCTCCAAAGAGTTGGCTAAAAAAGAGGAAAAGGCAATTGCACTTGAAGCAGAGCTCAATAATGCGCTTAGCCAAATTAAGGAAGATGCATTGGCATTCTTCAACTCTGCAGTCCAAGTATTAAACAAGAAAGGATTCAACGCTTCTACAAGCGAAATGTTGGCAGAAAGCGAAGCATCCCTTAAGGCGAGCAACTTTCTGAAATCAATTGCGCAGTCAAAGAATGCTGTTGCATTGCTCCCAATGTCCTCTCCCCAATTCGCTTTTCCCTTTTACCTTTTTCCAATTTTAATTGCTGGTGCCCTAGTTTTTGCTGTAAGATTCAGGCGAAAAAAGGGAGAAGAGGCAAGGGCAAAAAAGCTTGAAAGGGTTCTGGAAGCTTGGCGTGACTAACTATTTACCACTCTGGATATAGAGGTATACCACAACAGCTATTATTACCAATGCCAATCCAATCCACAATTCAGCTGGAATTTCCTGCTCCTCAAAGAGCAGTGTTAACTGCTCGCACTTACTTTCACTTGCATTAAGGTCAATGTAAGTTACACTACACCCAATCTTATACTCTCCCGGCTGCAAAGCCCTTGCGCTGAAATCCAAATATCGTGTTTCGTCTGGCTGCAATACATCAATCAATCCATCGGGTTCTTCAATAAGGGACAGCCCTTCTGGCAGAGTTAAATGAATCCCCAAATTGAATAGAGGGTCTCTCCCGTTGTTTTTCACAGCAAGCTGCAGTTGGGTAGTAGTGCCCACCCTATTTATTTCGCTCTCCTTTACAACAAAAGCATTTACTTTCCTTTCAGGTTCTTTCACGTTGATTGTAACCATTTTCCCAAACCTCTGCTGGGGCTCACCGAACTCATTGCTGTAATATACTATTGCTGGCGGCAGAGAAATAGGACCGAGAACCCTCGGCTTTATTGTATAAGTAATAGCAACCGTTTCCCCCGGCTTAACAAAGCCCTTGAAATATGTGTTGCCATCAACAACAACAAATGCCTCCTTATCCTCAGCCAATGCCCTTGCGTGCTTCATTTCCACAAAGCTGGAGGCAGAGCCATCGTTATGTAGAAGCATTGTTATCTTTACCTTTTCCCCGATTACAATCTCGCTTCTTTCCACCGTTTCTTCAAATGCATCCTCTCTGAAAAAATCGACCGTATGGTAAATACCAATCATTGACTCTTTTCCCAAAACACTTTCGCTCACATCCGCACTATTCTTTAGGCACACCTTTAATTCATTTTCCACTTCTTCAAGCAGTTCCTTGGGCAGGAAAACCCTAAGCCAGCACTCCTCCTGGCAGAAAAAACTTTCTGTGAAGAAAGTGCCAACATTTTCATCATTCAATTTAACATCAACATAAAAATTTTTGCCTCTTACCGGCAATAACTGCAGTTGCAGCGAGGCAATTGGATAGTTCTCCCCGGCCATAAAATTAACATCCTGCGGGAAAACAAATGGAATTTCCAGACATGCCCTTTCTCCCGGACCTTCGACCACAAGGGCGTCATGTCCCATTTCCCCAAAGCTCCTTTCAAAGACCATAGCTCCAAATGCACTGTTTGCAAATAAAATCAGCAGCAAGAACACCAAATGCCACTTATTCATAATTTCCCCCTTTTCCCCAGCTCATTTAATATGTGCTCCATTGTTTCTTTAATTGTTTTCTTAACGTGCACTTCTATTATTTTTTTCTTGGGATAGCGCCTCAGCAAGTGCTTCTTGCAGTAATCAATCCCCTCACAGAAAACATTGTCCTGGATTTTTTCCGCACTGTAGCCCCTCTTTTCCAGCTTTGCCTCCAGCAGCTCCGGATGACACCTCAGCAGAACAACAAAATCCACAGGCAGTAGTAGCTCGCAGAGCAAATGCCCCTCAAGAATCAGATTCCTCTCCCTTTTCAAAAGCTTCTTCAGCTCTACAATAAATGGCCGCAGCGGGATAACAAGCTCATCCTCCTCTGAATCCCATTTCCCAATTCTCCGCTCGAGCGCAAACCCCTTCTCATTCACAACGCGGTATTTCAGCTTCTTTCCCAATGCCTTTGCAACTGCTGTTTTTCCCACACCAGGAGAACCAGTGATAATTATCTGCATACTATCTTTT
>JAFCCK010000078.1 GCA_017610245.1 Candidatus Iainarchaeum sp. | reverse complement strand
TCTTGTAATGCAGGGGGATGTAACCAGGGTAATTGAAATGTCCCCAGAGGAAAGAAGACAGATAATTGATGAGCTGGCTGGATTGCAGGAATTCGATGAGAAGAAAGAGGAGGCAATGCGCAATCTGGACAAGGTGGAGAACAAAATAAGGGAAACAACAATTGTACTGCAGGAAAGGGAGAACTACCTACAGGACCTTGAGAAGGAGAGAGAGGCAGCATTGCTGTTTGAAAATCTGGAGAAGGAGAAAAGGCAGCTGAAGGCAACAATGCTGTTTGATGGAATAGAGAAGATAAAAGAGCGGCTGAAGGAGAATGGGAAAAGGGTTAAGGGCATTGGAGAGCAGAAGCAGGAGCTGCAGGACAAGATTGAGGAAATGGAGCAGAGAATTAAGGCAGAGAGGGAGAAGGCGCGGCAGCTGAATGAAAGTATTCTGGCTGCGAACGAAAGGATATTTGCCACTGTCGGAGCAAGGCTTGAGGAGAAGAGGAGCGATATTAGGGTTGCAGGGGAAAGGATTGAGAGAAAGAAAGAGCTTATTGAAAGAAATATTGAGAAGGTGCAGGAGCTGAATGAAAAAATAAGGGCATTAGGACAGGAAAAGAAGCAGCTGGAAGAGGAGAAAATAGAGCTGGAGGCGAAGCTGCCACAGCTTGAGAAGGAAATTGCATCATTGCAAAGGCAGAAGGGGGAAATAGAAAAGCTGTATGCGGGAAAGCAGTCGGAGCTGCAGGAGATTGAGGCCGAAATCAGGCAGCTTGACCAAAAAATTGGCCTGCTTAAAAGGGAGGAGCTCTCAAAGTTGGGAGAAGCGGAAAGCATCAGGCATAGGCAAACAGCAGAGAAGGAAAAAATACAGGAGCTCCTGAAGGAAAAGGAAGGCATGGAAGCAAGCATTGCTGAATTGGAGAAAAAGCAGCAGCTGCTTGAGGCGATTCACGGTAGGGAGCCTAGGCCGAGTGAAGCGTTGCAGAAAAGTAGGGGGGAATTGGAAAAAATCGTGGGAAACAGCAAGAGAAAGCAAGCATTGATTGATTCTCTGGAGGAGAAAGCAGGGCTTCTTCAAAAGCGGATTGCAGAGTGCCCTGTGTGTGAAAGCCCACTTGGAGAGGATAAGCGGAAACAGATTTTGGGAAAAATAAGGGATAAGATAAAGCAGGAATCAATAGAGCTTTCGAGGCTTCTGGAGGAGGAGAAGGACAGCAGGAAAAGGGTAGAGGAAATGGAGGAGCTTGTTTTCCGGGAAAAAGAGCTGCTGCTGATGCTGAAAGCCCTGCCGAGTGAAAGGGAGAAAAATCATTCTTTGGAGGAAAAAATAAACTCAATGAAGGCCGCCCTTGGCGGAAAAACAATCGAGGCAATTGAGAACGATGCAAGAAAGGCAAGGGAGCAGGCAAATAGCCTTGCCCTGGAAAAGGAAAGGCTTGAGGGCAAGAGGAATGCATTTATTGAACGCTTGCAGCTGAATGAATTGAACAAGCTCAATACACTCCTTGGGAAGGCAACTAATGAGAAAAGCCTCTCGGAGCAAAGGCTTGAGCAAATTGAAATCGCGCTGGATTCCAGAATCGAGAGGGATTCAAAACTTTTGTTAAATGAGGCAGAGGTGCTAAAGAGCGAAAATGCCACACTGGAGAATGAAATAGAAGAGGCCAGAGAAAACTCAACCGCTTTGGAAAAAGAGGCAAAGGAACTAGAAGCAAGGAGGACCCATGCCGAGGAAGAAAACAGGGAAAAAATAAAGAAGAAAGAGGAGATTGAAGAGCAGCTTGAAACAATGGGGGAAAAGATAGCTGCACTGCAGCAAAAAACAAAGTCGCTTGAGCAGCAGGAAACACAGTTGAGTGTGGAAAGTAGCGGAATGGAGGTAAGGCTCGCTGATCTGGAGGAAGAGTTCCAACAGTTTAGCACAGAGAGAAGGCTCAAGGAATTCAAGGAGGGAGAAGCAAGAAAGAGGCTTGAAGAGATAGAGAAGCAAATCTCCTCTATGGGGGCAATAAACATGAGGGCAATCGAATCATTCAATGAGCTGGCAGATGAAGTGAATGAGGTAAGGGGCAAGGCTGAAAAGCTTGAACAGGAGAGGCTTGCTGTATTGAGCATGATTGAGAAAATTGAGGTAAAAAGAACAAACGTTTTCATGGATTGCTTCCAGGAAATGAATAGGCACTTTAGCGATACCTTCTTCCAGCTCTTTGAGGGGGAAGGCCTGCTAAGCCTGTCCAATCCAGAAAACCCGCTCGAATCCGGGCTGATAATAGAAGCAAAGCACAAGGGCACTTCTCTCCAGAACATAGATAGCATGTCTGGCGGCGAGAAAACCCTTACTGCATTGGCCTTTCTGTTTGCAATACAATTGTACGAGCCTGCACCCTTCTATGTGTTTGACGAGGCAGACGCAGCATTAGACAAGGAGAACAGCATGAAGATGGTGAAAATAATAAAGGAAACAAGCAAAAAAAGTCAGTTCATTGCAATAACGCACAACGACCCCCTAATAAAGGAGGCGGACCAAATAATTGGTGTTGCGTTGAACAAGCAGCGGAGCAGTGTAATCGGCTTAAAGCTGAAGGGGGAAGTAATTAGTGCGGCAGAACAAAGCCAGATAGTCAGCTGACTCTTTTCCCAAGCTGCTTCTTCCGCTTCGTTTTTCCTGCTTTCTCCGGCAATCTTTTCGCAACTGCTTTTGCAGAAGGAATTTCCCTTTCACTCAATTTAATCTGTCTTTTCTTCTCGGCAATCGACTTTTTAAGCAACGCAATCTGCCTGCTGTAATATTCAAGGTTTTTCTCATAGTCTTTCTTCAACAGCAAGCCCTTTTTCCTCTGCTTTTTAATATCGCGCAGTGCATGCTCGAAAGCCAAGAGCATTGCATTGCTCCTATCCAAATCAATTAGCAAGCGGCTCAACTCCGATTTCTCGTCAAGCAGCTGCTCTAGTTTTTCCCGGTATTGCGTATTCAGTTTGTTGTACTGCTGTTCGCTGAGCTTCTTTTGCTCCAATTTCCTGTCAATCTCTTCCTGCATTCTCCTGAGACCCCTAATTCTCTCATTGAGAGAGGAGTACCTGATTTCCTTCAGCCTTTGAGAGAGCTTTATTAAAAGCACCAAAAGAATTATTGTGGTAATCAAGAGCAAAGCGAGTAGGGCAAGCAGATAAACCATTCCAAAGAACGGTGGAATTTCTCCCCCCATTGGGAGGTACCTTTGCTCTGGAATTGATTCGAAGTATGCGTAGGCCTCATCGCTGACATTGAAGACGCTTTCAGCGAGAAAAACAAGCGAAATGCCACTCTTTGCCATCTCAAGCGCTCTGCTGTTTTGCTTCTGCCCCCTATAGAAATCAACCGCTTCCCTGTAATAAATTGCATGGTCCAGATAGAGTTGTGCCCAAACAAATTGCCTGCCGCTTTCATGCATTGCCTCTTGCAAGGAGGAGATTTTTGATTCAAGGTAGCTGTCCAGCTCCTCCAGACTCTTGTTTTTGACATATATTGAGGCATTTGCCAATGCGAGGGCTGAGGCGGCATCAAACAACCCAGAAACAAACCAGCCGCTTCTTTTTCCAATCTTGGCAGCGTTGAACCTCCTTACAGTATCCCCTTGCTCTTCCTCACTCAGCACGCTTAAAGCATTTTCCACATTTATAAGGTATGAGTCAAGAAGGTTTTCAAAGTGGTTGTCGGGAGCAATCCTTTTCTTTGAATCGATTGTTATGGTATGAAAGTCGTTTGCCACTGCAAGCCACGCCGCAGCGTACTCAAAATCAAAGAGCTTTTCCAGAGCAGTGTCTTGCTGCTGTGTCTCGCCAATTGTTATAATGATTTGGTTTGGCTCCCCCTGCAACTTTTCCAGCTTTTCCTCCGTCCAAGCAAGCCTTTCTTTTGCAGCAATATGCCATTCCAAGTACTCCAATGGAATGGAACTGTTCAAGTCTCTCTTCAATGATTCTAGTTCCTTTCTCAGGTTCAAAAGCTTCAGGTCCCAAGCAGTTGAGCCGCCCTCCAAAAGGGACGGGTTTTCGCTTATATCCTTAACCAGGGAAGCATTTACAATAGCCAAAAAGGAGTAGTTGGCTGCGCTGTACAAATAGTTTTGGTCATGCAGAATCTGTGCCCGCTCAAGGGTTTTCTCACTCTCGTTTAGCAGGGAAAGCATTGCATCAATCAGGCTAGGGTCGCTCAAAAGAGTTCCCATCAATGCAGCTCTTGCCTCACCCAGCCTACCCTCAGCCCTTCGGATGTAATCGGAGGTAATTGAATCCATGGGCTTAAGGCTTTCTGGGAAGGTAATTGGGGACGGCACAAATTCGGCTGCAGACTCTGCTTCTGCATTAATATCGATTGATTCAATATCACTAAACGCATATTTCAATGCTGTATCTATGTTATCCACCTCAACAACAGTAAGGCCCCACTCGTTTCTGGCATAATCCGTCAAATTTATTGATTGCACGCCCTGCGGTAATTTAACGAGTTGCCTTGCCTCTCCCTCCGGAATCATAAAGAGGTCAATGCCCACCCTAGCAGCTTCCTGGGATTTTTTAAAAACCCCCCCTACCGCGCCAATGCTACCATTAACTGTTATAGTGCCTGTTATTGAAATATTTTCAGGCAGCTTCCTGCCCTGCACCATCGAAACTACAAGCAATGCCATTGCCGCTCCCGCGCTAGGTCCGTCAACAAGTGAAGCGCCACTATTTATGTCAAAAAAGTAATCATATTTGTCAACCTCACTGCTGTAATTTCTTGCAAGCTGTACAGCTATCTTCTCCGTTGTTTGGGTGGAGGTGCCAATAAGGGGCTCCACACTGCTCCATACTTTCCCACTACCAGGCTTCACCTGGAGCGACAGCCCAGCAGTCAATGCCCTCTTATCACCCGCAGTTACGGCAAACACCTTCATGCTGTGCTCGTCAATGACAGCATAGGCACTAGAAAAAAGCGCCATGGC
>JAFCCK010000077.1 GCA_017610245.1 Candidatus Iainarchaeum sp. | reverse complement strand
ATAAACAGGAACGCCCTTGCCGTCCAAAAAGTCAAGTAAGCCGTAGTACTTGTCCTCAAGGGCGGCATAAATCCCAGCCAACTTTTCAGCAATCACAGCAACACCAAATTCACTTGATTACCCAAATTAATTAATGCATGAACTCCTTTATTAATCTTAATATATAAATGAACTAAAATACACTGGCATTTAAAGAAAAAGGCAAAGAAGTATTTAAAGCTAATTATTTGAAAGTACGCCTGCAATTCTACTAATCTTCCTCTTCCTTATGCGAATTCCTTCCCGAAGGAGATTTTGCAGCAGAGGTCGCATTCCTCACTGCATTCTCTCCCTTCAAGGTTTCTTATGCAGCTATAATACATATCAAGCTGTATGTCCTCCCTTATCTCTATGTGCTGTTCTCCCAGCAGTTGCAGTGCCGCCAAATCCAGCCTCTGGAACTTGATGCATTTCTTTGGCACACCTGGCTTTTCAAATGCCCCTGCGCCATAAATGGAGCCCTTTCTGAGCATAATATTTTTTTCCACCACTGTTTTCCCATCTGGGCTATTAACCGCCTTATCAAACCCGTCGTAAAGCCTTTTCTCGCTTATCTGGAATCTTAGGGATGTAACCCAGCCAAGTATACCGATTATTATAACGAGGATTAGCAGAACAAGTATTGCATCTATCAGGAGCCTAAAGGCCGAGAATTCCTGTCCTTTCTGGTTCAAGCAGCTTCACCTAACCCAAAAAGTTTCCAACAACAAAGGAGGAAGCAATCACAGAGAGAAGGAAAACAGTTGTGGCAATTGGCAAAGCCTTTGCAAGGTTTATTCTGAACAATATGTCATTGTCCTCCTCAATCTTGCTGCTGAAGTAAACCATTATGAAAACCAGCTGCAGCACATATGTCGCGACAATTATCACAAACTGCCAGGGCTGTACCATTCCAGTGGCTGTGGATGGGTCGATTGCAAACGCCTGCATGCCCTGCGTAAGCCCACCAATGTTTGGTGCTCCTGGAACAGAGCCGCCCGTGGAAGCCAGCTCGCCAATAGTGCTACTGACCTGACTTGAGCGTATCGCATTCAGCGTCAGCATCACAACTTTTTGCAATGCTGTTGTCACACCCAGCACAATGGGTGCGATAAAAATGCTCATTGTGCGCATCATGTTGGTTGTGTCAGAAATCATTGCCTTTAGCTCCCTGTTCACTTTCTCGCTGTTCCTAAGCTGGAGGCTTAGCGATATTATGGTTCTGGCAGCTACATTCACTCCCAGCTTCACTGAATCAACCAGTATGCGCATTCCCGTTTGGATTGTTCTTGAGGGTAGGTTCCTCAAACTGCCGTAATTTTTGTCAAAGACAGCTAACTCCAAGGGCATGCCAAGCAATTCAATATTTTCGACTGTTTTTGCAAAAACTCTCTTTGAAATCTCAAACCCGGGGAGGAAGTTGCGGGTGTGCTTCAATGCCTCCTCAACAGGTTTGTTTTCCCCTAAGCGAGAGGCAAGAATGTACAAGCTGTCCTTGAATTCTGATTCCATCTTCTCTATTACCAGCTGTGCTTGCCTCTTGTATATGCTGGTGAAGTAAAAGAACGCGAAAAAACATAGTGAAACAGTTAAAGCCAAGCCGAATATCAGGTTGTACGGCGTTGTGTCATTTTTCGGGTCGGAGAAAAATGCTGTTTTCTCATCCTCGAACCGTTGCCTTCCAGCCCTTTCCCCATACCTTGCTATATATCTTCTTTCAAGGGGCCCACCCTCATCAAAATAGTCTGGGGGGAGGTTTGCCTCTTTCAGCACCCCCTCCAGTGTTCTGTCAGCTGGCAGCAATTGTATTGCCCCCTCTTCCTGTATGCTTTTTGGGGGAACCCCCTCAACTGAGAGAAAGAAGCTGCCCAACGCACCAACAACTATCATGCCAACTATTATGAGTCTAAGGTCAATCAGCGAATTACCTATCCTCGCCTTGTACTTTGGCGGCAATCCTGGGTAATCGTCTGGAATAACTGCTGCCTCTTTTGTAGGGGGTCTTTTCTTCAACACGGAGCGAGCAAACAAAAAGGTAACGATTGGGATTGTAATATTGTAGATTAGGACGAGCACCCAAGGAGAGGCCATCGCTGTTCCGCTGAACGCAGAGCCCACTGGCAAAATAATGATTAGTATCAAGGGCAGCAGCACCCCTAGATAGAACAGCAGTATAGAGGGTTCAGAAAGCTCCCTGGCATATTTCTCCATCTTCTCTCTAATGCTTGCCAGAATAGTTTCCATTGTTTTATCCAGAATCTGATAGCGCTTTGCTTCTGTGTTTTCCAGTACGGATGCCCTTATCATCATCAAAGCATGCTTGAATTCCTCGCTGAATTTTCCCCAGCGGTAAGCCAATTCATCCAAAGCCTCGCTCAAAGTGTTGTAAACCCCAATCTGCGTGTCCCAGATTATCCTCTTGAAATCATCTGCTATTTTCCCAGTGCCGTGCTCTGCCGAGAACTCTACAGCTTTCTCCAGATTTGGGACAAGCTTCATTGACATAATCATGTAGCCAACCATCTCCGGAACATAGGTAAGTGCCTTGGTTTGCTCTGTTTTGGCTGCTGCAATTGGATAGCCCTGGATATAGGTAACCAAGAGCAGGGCAATTATTATGAATGGCAGAATAGTGTACACTATCACAAGCTCTGGTGCGCCAGCAAAACCTGCAACTATCTCCCCCAAGGGAGAAAATGTTATTGCAACTGAAACAATGACGCCAGCCAGGATTGCAGCCAAGAGCACGAATTTAGCTGCAGAGGCAAACTCCTCTGCTTTCAAGTCCCAGCCAAGAAATTCCACTGCTCCTTTGTAATCTTCCTTAAACTTTGCCCCCTTTCCTAGGGAGGGAAATTTGCTATGAATGGATTTGCAGAACCTTACAAAGCCTACTTGCTCCCTTTTAACAAGCCTTCCTTCGCCCGCCTCGAACTCCCCCCTGCTTACCGCTATCCCCTTGTACAGCTCGCCCGGAGTGATTTCCTTTTTAAAAGCCTTTCTTTTTCTAGCCATGGCTATCAATGCACTACTTCTTTTCTGTTATGCTTGGAAGCAGGCTGTTTTTCACCCAGTACTTCCATTTTCCTAGCACGTCATCGTAATCTATTTTTCCCTTCTCAGCTATCTGCTCCTCCTTGAACAAAACCAGCTTGTTGTTTGCAGCTGCACTATTCTCAGACTCGAGCAGCTCTGGCAAATTATGCTCTCTCTTCATCTCAACGAGGAAAGCCTTTGCGTTTCCCCGCATCCTAATGTCTTCCCAGATTTCTTTTATAGTGAGGCCGCTTGTCCTGCTGATTTTTTCAAACAGCTCGGATTCCTTCAAATTGTCCTCCATCAATTCGAGCGTATCTTTCTTCGCGTCGTACAGCATCAGGTCAAGCAACCCGCCTTCCTGTTCAGGATCATTCACCCAATGCTTCTTCACCTCAGTTACCTGCACTACTCTCCTGTGCCTCTTCAATGAGCCGGCAAACCTTATTGGTCTTGCTACAACAACAACATCAGTTGCCTTGAAGCTAGTATTGGGCACGCCCAAGTCATTAACAACGCGGTCCCAGACACTGTAAGCAGAGTCGCCATGAATTGTTCCAATAACAATGTTGCCAGCAGCACCAATCCTCATTGCCTCATACAGCACCCTTGCCTCTTTGCTCCTTACCTCCCCAAGCACCAACGCGCTGTCGCCCAAGCGCAAGGCGGTTCGAAGCGATTCTTCTGGCGCAACCTCACTTTCTGTTTTGCTCACGCTAATTGGCGAGCGAGTTTTCAACCTTTGGATATTGTACCCAATTTTCTTCATGTAGGGCACAGGAATCTCCAAAGTGTCCTCCTGAACAATAATCCGAGTGTTCTGTAGTACCTCAAGGATACAACTGCCCAGCAGTGAGGTTTTTCCACTGCCCCTGCTGCCAGTAATTAGCATCGTAGCCTGCTGGTCAATCAAAAAGGAGAGCAACCCAGCCGCCAATGGGTTAAGGAACTCATTGTCAATGAACTGGGGCAATGTCCAAGGTGTAATCTTGTGCAAGCGGAAGGCAAAGGCGGTTCCATCTGGAGCAAGAGGTGGTCCAATTATCGCTACTCTAGTTTCCATATCCGGCAAATCAAAGTCAAGGACAGGATGTGCCTCATCAAAAGGTCTGCCGCTCATTGCTCTTAGCTTGCTCGCCAAGCTGTTTGCTTCTCCCTCAGTATACAGAATGTTTGTCTGGCACTGCCCAAAGTCAGAGTGTACAACATAAACTGGCTTTTGCCCTATCGGAGAATCAATAAAGACATCTGTAAGCTCTCTGTCACTTAAAAGAATTTCAAGTATGCCATAGCCAACAGTATAGCGAGCGACAATCTCAGCCAGTTCCCTTATCTCTCGATGCGAGAGCTTTACATTGTTTTCCCTTGCAACGTCCTTTATTGTTGACTCATACACTCTTTCAAAGTAGCTCCTGCTCTTTGCAACAGTACTCAAGCTTATTTTCCCGGGTTTGTAGCCCGCAACAACCTCTCTTGTTTTGGACATCACAAAGTATTTAGCTGGAGAGAGAGTGTATTCTGGGGGATTGATGAAGTAAAGGTTTTCTGTTCTGTTTGGATGCTTGAATATCTGCACTGTCGCTTCCTTTACACTGTACTCATCAAGCAGCTCAAGCTTCTCCATCTCCTTGAAAAGGAGTCTCGAGCCAATGAAACTGGGTTTCACCTCTACCTCAAACAATGAGTGATAGATTTTGCTTGTTTCTGGAATCTCCCTCATCTTTGCCAAGAAGTTCTTTGTCTGCTTTATGAGCTCGGTCTGCTCAAAGCCGTTCTTCAGATGCTCTAGGGTATCAATATACGGCTTTGTGCAATTGCTGTATTCTACTCCGCTTTCCACCATCTTTGCTCTCTCTGCCTTCAGCTCCTTCAAGAGGGTAAGGTATGCCATTATGGGGTCGAACGCAACCA
>JAFCCK010000076.1 GCA_017610245.1 Candidatus Iainarchaeum sp. | reverse complement strand
CAAGTCAACATCGGCCAATCCATCATAGAACTCTTGCCCCCCATTCTCTTTTTTAAAGCCAGAGATATAATTGTGTAATCTTGTCTTAAAAGGCTCCCCTCCATAGATCTCATGGGTATCTATCGCTTTGTCTATTTTGTCTAACGTTGATTGTGGTACTACCTTATCCCACTCCAGCCACACCATATCGTCAAGGTCTTTGCCAAGGGAGACTTCGTAGAGATTGCGGGACGGGAGCACTTCTATAGTCGTTCCACCTATCTCGTCTGCTCTTCCAGGATATTTCTTGATTAATTCTTTTCTTATTTGAGAAACACTTTTTCCTAATTGCAGACCCTCTCTAACCTTTGACAAAACAAATCTTTCAATGCTTTTTCCTACCTGTTGACTTGTTTTTCCATTGATTTTTATGTGGTCAACCCCTCCCCCCATATCAGCATAATATCGCCCGACGCCCTGTTCCGAACTAATGTAAACACCCCATCCTAAAGCCAGCCCCGCCCCCGTTCCTATCATCTCAGGATCAAAGGCCGTAATCGGTTCACCTGCTTTGGTCTGACCGTGCCATGCTCTGGCTTGAAACGCCGCCCCGCCCTCAGCGTACTTAGGCGCATACCGTCCTTCAACCATGTTTTCGTATATAGCCTCCATTGACATGAACTTGCGGCCCCGGAGCGCATTAGCAAAGCGGGTCAGGATCTTAGAGAGCTTCAGGTATATTTTGCCCATCGCTGGATGCTTTTTCATAAAGGCCAGCCGTTTCGTCATATATTCAATGAACCCGTCCGCCCTGCTTTCACGGTTCGGCATAAGCAAGTTAGCCTGGTCAAGGGATTTTTGGTCTAATAGCCAGGCTTCTGCAACGTGATACCATTCGTGGTATAGGGTTTTCTCGATGTCTTTCAGATTACGCCCTTTCAAGGCAATAGAAATTGTGGCTTCCAGTTTTCGGATAGAGGCAAGGCCCGTAACCCGTCCAGATTTAACTCCTCTCTGCTTCCATTCCGCTAAACTTTTCTCGCCTACTTCTTCCAACTCAAGATAATCCCGTAGGTCAAGCCTGATCCGCTTCAGGACTTCTTCTGAGGCCCCGGCGGCTTTGAGAGACTTAATGAGATCTCGGGATAGTCTTTGGGTGTTTATGAATTCATCGGGGGTGAAGATGATGGTGTCTTCTAATTGGGCTTGGGTCTCTTGTGCCTTATTCCAAATATCGGCAAGTTGAGACTTAGTTTTTAACAGTCTAAGATGTTTCCCGCTTGGTACTGTCGCAGAAATAGAGGCTTCGTCTTCTGAAATGTTTTTATAAAAATATCCGCTTTTGGCAGTGCCTTTCTTTTTCTGTGCCGCCATATACCCACCAGCTTTAAAGTCTTCATGCGGCGTGAAGGTCTCGTTGGTCATTTTGCCTATTATTTTATATGGCTTGATATCTGGTTTAACAGTTGTAGCTATGGATTCCTCTCCTGAATATTCTGGCATTTGAGTTGGATAATAATCATTCTCGGGAGCCTTGGTATTATATCCTGTAGGAAAAAAACCCTGCTTTTTCATTGTGGTTTTTCCTGCAAGCAATGTCTTTCCATATTCTCTTGTTCCGTCCCATTCTCCTTTAGCAGGCTTCCCTATCCTTGCTTCTAATGCCTCTGTTGCTGCTTTTTTTGTCCCAATATGTACCCCTGTAACCCCACCCCTTAAATCGCCACTCGGCGACCCATGCCAATACACTCCTTTCGTATTTTCGTCAACTCCGCCCTCGCTCTCTATAAATTCTTCTATGGTTTCGTATTTTAAGGCGGCAGCTTCAAGCTCTGAATCAGAAGATACAGGCTCTAACTGGTATTGCACGGTTTCTTTGTCCCCCGGCCATTCCACAATGCTTTTCTTATCAAGAATAACCTTCCGCCCCGGAATAGGCTCCCCTTTCACATCCCGGCCTTTGGTTAAAACAACTTCGTACTTTCCCTCGTTCTTGCCGGACTTGATTTCCCGTGCTGACAGGATGGGCTTTTGCTGGTTCTTGATCCAGGCGCGGCCTGTGGTGGGCTTGCCTTCCTCTTTTCCGGGACTTTCTACCGTGGATTCTTTCGCAACTTCTTCCGCCCTTTTATATCGTGGTGATCTATAAATATCTTCTTTGGAATTAGGATCACGGACAACATAATCCCCGCCTTGCTTGACAATTTCCCATCCATTCACATGCCTAAAAACAGAAGCTTCTGCAACTTCCTTATCACGGGTAGAAGCCCATTCTTTGCGTTTTATCCTATCCTCTTCCTGTAATTTATTCCATGCGGCCCTTTCAGCAGGGGCCTTTAAATCTTGAATTTCTTTCCGTAATCGTTCTACTTCGCCTAAAAGCGGTTGTGTTTCTTCTGTTTGCCCTAATGCCCCTACGCCTCTTATATCCTGAGCAAAATTATATTTCTTTAGAGCCTCTTCAAATTTAGATTCAAGATCATTAAGTTTTTCCTCACCCTTTTCTCCCTCTACAGCCCTAACATAGTAATACCCCTTACCCTTTGCCCCATAAGGTTTGTAAACCTTTTTGTATCCTTCTTTATCGGGAAACTTATTGAACCCTCTCTGCCGTGGAGTTCCGCCTTTTTGTTCTTGTTTTGTGGGAGCCTTGATGAAGATTTCAGCCTCTCCCGCCCCGCCCTTTTTCTCGACTTCCTCCGGCTTTGCAGGGGCAGGCTTTTCGGCTTTCAAAGGCATTATGTTAATAGATTCATCGTAATATTCCTGTATGGGAATCCACTTCTTACCTACTTTGACCTCTATTTCTTCAGGCTTTATTGCTCTTTTTGTTTTGAAGTCTCCGCCTTCAGGGATTCTTTCGTCTGAAATTATATCTTCTGTTTTTTTAATCCTTAATATTCTTGGTTCTTTAAGGACACCTTTTCTTTCTGCATACGTCTTAGAATATTGTTCATCTCCTGAAAAGTAATTTTCTTTCCCGTGAATCCCGGTTTTTCGTATTTGTCGGAAGGCTCCTTCACTTGTACCATGATAAACATATTCCTCCCCGCTTATAGCAGGCTTCGGAGAAATAGGGGGCTTGCCCTCTGTTAACTCAGGGTATTCGGCGAGAACTTCGGGCTTACTTTTCCCTTCAGCAAGGGACTGTTCAACCAACATCCGGTGTTCATCCACCATCGGAATCCATTTCTTTGACTTCTTATCGTAATATTCGATGGCTTCAGGAGGAATTTCATAAGACTCATTCCCATAGCTGTAACTATAAAATTCGCCCCTCCGAAGTTCATCTTCTGCAATGTCAATTCCTTCGGGTAACTTATTAGGATCTATGCGTAATTGGATTTCTCCCCAATTTTCATTTTCTTCTTTCTCAAAATAAAGCAATTCTTGTTCTTGCGGTGTTTTGTCTCCCTCTTCCCAATCGTTCCTTTCTCTTGTTTGAGATCCCAGCCCACCACTTAAAATAGCATCAAGGTTTTTTGCAGGCGTTCCGTGATATAGGTATTCGGATGGCTTTTCTATGCCTTCCTGTTCTTGCCACTCAGCCTTTTTCATCTCCCATGGCTCTTTCGCCTCCGATAACTCAGGGTATTCGGCGAGAATGGCTTTCGGGACGGGCTTGCCTGCTTTTAGGGCCTGTTCAATCAGCATTCGATGTGCTTCTTCAGGATATTGATAAATAAAGTCTCCTGTTTTATCGATAAACCCAGTAATAGAAGTTTCATCCTTCATTTTATGCTTTACGAAAATGTCTGCATGGTTATAAATCTCACCTTCTCCCATTTTATAAGCATAAATTTTGCCTGTTTCAGCATCCATGTTAGCCACTTTATCAATGTCTTTAGTGGCTTCTGGTTTTAATTCAATGTCTTCAGCATAAAGAACGTCAACTCTATCGCTCGGTTTTAATTTACTTGTGGTTTTTACAGATTTCTCAAATTCCCCTTTCGTCATTTCCCACGGCTCTTTCGCCTTCTCAGCAATCTTTCTTTCAAGCCCTGCCCTCACCTCTTCAACCTTCGCCGTGTCCGTGTAAAAAGTAGCTCCCTTTGCCTTCCCGCTTTGGGGCGTCCACTGAAAAAGATCCGGTTTCCCAACAGGAGACCTGTCCTGCATAGCGTCAAAGAGAAGGTCATTGCCGGGAAGCTGCTTGTTTATTTCTTCTTGCGTTTCTTTTGTTAGAGTACCAGCGGCTTTTTTCTTTTCTTCGACTGGTTTGACTTCCTCGCTTAAATACTGTGGCTTTTGAGATTTTAGATACCAATCTTCAAATTCTTTATCCTCTGCTAATCGGTCAACAAATCTTTTGGCCTCCGCCAATTCATCTTCCGTATATTCCCGTGAAGCCGCTTTTTTAGCCCAGTCCTTAAATTCCTTGTCTTCAATTTCTTTTTGGGTTAATTCTCTTTCCTTATACCTGCCTCGCTTACCCCTTATTTCTTCAACAAGCTTTTGAAAAGCAGTAAGTTTTCCGGTTTTTTCTTCAATGGTTTGCTCCTGCAATAGCTTTTTCCCTTCAGGGCTTTCCTCTAATCTCTTCTTGGCTTCTTTTACCTTCTCTGCCCATTCCTGTTCTTTCTCTCTTATTGCTCCCTTTTCTTTCTCAATTCTTTCTTGGGCTGCTACAGCGTGAGGGGTAAAGGCTGCCTCTATTTCTGCCTGTCGTGCTTCGGCCCCCGGCGCAAAAGGTTCGGGCTTTGGTTTGGCTGCTATCTCGGCGGCCTGCCTGCCTATCGCTTCAAGGTTCTTTTCGTGTTCTTTGACAAGTTCCCGTAAAGGCTCTGCCCATTCCGGTTTTTGGCTTGCCAAGGCTAAGACTTGCTCAGGGGTAGCGTCCCCGTTTTTAAGATCTTGCTGTACGTTCTTGAGTAAGGAAGGAATGTTGACTTCTGTGGTGTCGGTGACTTCTTTTGTTGGGGTCGTACCCATAACCTGAATCGGAACAGCCATGCCACCACCAAGAAAACCAGCCCCACCAGATTCG
>JAFCCK010000075.1 GCA_017610245.1 Candidatus Iainarchaeum sp. | reverse complement strand
GCTGAAATTGCTGATAATACCTTTTTAGAGCTGGGATAAAGTGGGGCAATGGAGGCAATTGCACTATAGTCAACACTGACTGGAACCAGCTTCCTGCCCTTAACAGTGGAATATTCAACTAGTTTGTTTTTTGCGATTGCCGCCCTATCGAACTCCAGCTCCAGGTCAGGAATGTCTCTCCAAGAAAAGCTTCTAGCCTTTGTAATGCGTTTCATGTAAAGATATTTTAGGGTTTCTGGCCTTGAAACAGACAACCAGTCTTGCGGATAAACGACATTGCCTATGGAGGCGCTCATCTTTTTCCCGTCAACCATTAAATGTTCATAGAATATCGGCACTGGCATCGGAAAATTAAGCACTTTTTCACATATCTCCGCATTTACCCAGAAAGCGCTATTTTTCGCCTCATACTCCTTGCCACCGCCCTCGCTGCACACACTCCAGCGCTTCCATTGCGCGGCCCACTCACTCTTCCACACGAGCTTACCATTGCCCTTCTTCAAATCCGCCTTTCCTTCAAAGCCACAGCCCTTTGCAGTATGCTTTTCAAATGCGTAATCCTGGCACTTGTATTCAATATTCGGGCCGTCAACTTTTGTGATTGCTGTTGTTTGGAGCTTCCCGCACTTTTCACAAATTGGTTTCCAGGGGCTCCAGTCCTTGGGCAGCTTTGAATCCTGCTTCCCCTCAATTATCCTTTTCACTTCATTAGAGTTTTTCAGCAGCAGTCTGGCGCTATCAGTGAATTTGCCCTTTTTGTATTCCTCCCGCATTGAAAAAACTTTTGGTTTGATAAACAAGAATTTGCCTAGAACGTCAAAAAATTCCGAAACAAAATGCTCTGCATAGGACTTGTGGCAGTTGAAAGGGTCGGGCACATCACTAACAGGCATCCCGATAAACTGCTCAAAGCTCTTTGGGACCCCTTCTGGAACCTTCCTAAAGGGGTCCATATCTTCTGTAACATAAATGAACTCGTGACCGAATTTTTCCTTTCCCAATGCACGGCTTACTGCTTCCCCGCGAATAACATCAGAGAGTCTGCCGATATGAAGAACTCCTGAAAGGGAACTGCTACTCTTAACGCTCCACTTCGCAGTCTTTGGAAGGGGTTTCTTATCAAAGAAAAAGCTCTTCCTTTTAGTTATCTGCTCTGCGAGCTTTTCAGCCCAAAAAATTTCCTCGGCCATAGCAACCAGATAATGCAAAATAGTTAAGAAGATTTGCTGTTGTGGCAATCACTCAAAAATACTTAAGTCAAACTTCGCGCTTCTTTTTTTCCTTTTCCTGTACAAAAGACCCAGCAGCAGTAAGGCAGCCACAACAATTAGAATGGCTCCTATACCTGCCAGCAATTCTGGCTTTAGGTCTAGTCCTGCAATTGAAATTGAAGGCAGGGAAGGAATTGAAAATCCAAGCAATGAGGCTGTGGCGTCATGCAAAAGAACAGGGGGAACAACATACTTGTTTATAATTCCATCTTCAATCAAAGCGTTTGCCTCTTCCTCGGTTAAATCCTTGTTTAAGCCGTATGATATTTCTCCCGTAGCTATCAACTCTTTGTCGATTTTGAATTCGATTATTGGGTCGCCCTCTATTACTGTGAATTCATAATAGCTGTAAATATCCGCTGCTTCAGCAGCAAACTCTTTTGGGACAAACTCTATAACCCTTAAAAAGTTCAAGTCTTTTTCGGTAAGGTAATCGACAGGAACAGAAAAGGTCACAACAACATTTGCCCTGTAATAACTGCTGTTTTCATCGCTCACCTTAATCAGCTCAAGTTTTCTTTGCGGAGAAGCTGTTGCTATTAGCAACTCTGCCTCTTGTATTAAAGAACGCTCCAAGGGAGAGGCGTTCAGCAATATGCCAACCTGCTCTTTATTATAGATAAAGGATTGCTCATCGCTTTTCTCTATGGTCAGCCGCTCATGTATAGCATCAAAAAGCTCTTGGGCCCTTTTGGCGAAAGACCTTGAACTTGTGTATTCATTGCCGCCGATAGTATACAACTCCCTCGCTTTGGAAAGATTGCTGTCGGCAGAAGTGAGCAAAGATTTTATTGATTCAGACAGCACATTCTGCTTTTGCAATGAATCAATAAAATCTAGGGCATTTTGCTTTGAATCCAGAGCAGCATTAATTGCCGCGTTTGCATCCCCTTGCTGGTAAAGGGTATTGAAAATGATTGCCCCGCTAACGTGCTCTGCGCTATTGCCAACAGCATCCTTCACTATCGCCTTGAGTTGGTGTCTCCCATTGTCGAAATTGAAAGTGTTCCAATCAATGCTGTAAATATTGTTGCCATCGGCTGCCATTTCCCCAAGCAATTCCCAGTCCTCTCTCCTCACAAAAAATTCAACAGAATCAATGCCGCTCTTGTAGTCTCCATTATCAAAAGCCTCTACCTTTACCACTATTTCCTCTGCTATGGTTTCATTTAATTCGGGGGAAATAATTTCAATGCTGGGAGAGGTAACATCATAGATAAATTCCTTGCTTTGAGAGCAGTCATCTCCAAGCCTCTCGCGAGCGGTCAAATCAACTAATATGATGCCCTCTACTGTCTCGTTCAAGTCAAATTCAGCATTATAATCTGTAAAAGGCACCGCTTCCCTGAAGAACTCAACAGTTTTGTCATCGGGGAGCGTTGCCACAAGTGTTCCGCCATATAGATTTCCGTCAGCATCAATTGAAATGAGCAGTTTTTGCTTATCATCAGAAAGGGCTACATCAAACGAAAAATCAATGTCACAGAAGGCATAAGTAGTGGCTGAGGCCTTGTTGCTTACCCTGCTTTGGTTTCCCGCTTTATCAATTGCAACAAGCAGATAAAAGAAGGTCATGTTCTCTGCCATATCGTTTGTATCAGTATAGCTTGTTCCCTCGATTGGGGAATATTTTTTCGATGCGCCCCTCAAATCAAAATCAAAGGTTGCACTCCTGTAAAGTTCGTAATGGCTAACGCCTGAATCTGAATCAGTTGCCTCATGCCAAGTAAGTATTATGTTGCCATCGGCTGTTGCGGTTGCTTTCAAGGGACTTAATTCCTCCCAGTCAGGCCTAGCGCTGTCTAGCTGGACCTTGAAATGCGTCGTAGGGCCCAAATTATTTCCCTTGGCTGCCCTGACATGAAAATACCACACCCCGCCGGTCTTTTTGTACGCGGCTGTTGTTTCTAAGGTTGAATTGCTTTCAAGGGATGGCTCGGTATTAGGCTCCTTGTCCATTGAATAATAGTATTTGGTAGCGCTCTCTACCTCGTTCCAAGAGAGTTCAATAGATAGTGTGGGCATATACCACTTTGACTGGTCAGGATAGTTGGGACTGGAAACAGTAGGAGCATCTAGGGCATTTACATTTACAAAAAAGAAAACAAGCGTAATGCATAACAGGGCAAGTGGAGTTCTTCCCATGAGTAAGAATGGGTGTAAAAACTAATTAAAATGTTTAGTAGATGAAGTTTTTGAATGCTGATTCAGGAATAATGCCCCCAAAGTGCCCTACAAGAACACCGGTGTCAACGAAAATCTTGAATCCGGCTTTTTTGACCAGTTCACAGAAAAAAGCATCTTCGCCCAGAACTTCTGTCCTGTTTCTGTAATCCATTTTGAATAGGGGCTTCCCAGCATGCTCTTCATTCAGTTTTTCCAATACGCTGCGCTTTATGAGGCAACAACCCAGGCCCAATGCATCAACTTCAAGCAGCTTGTTTAGCTCTATTTTTTCAGGAGCATGATAGTGACCGTCCTTGAAAAAGCGGTAGCAGGGTCTGTGCGCTTTCCTCAGAATATAGAGAGCGGAAACTATATCCTTGTCATGCTTTAAAAGCAAATCAAGGATGTTTGGCGGAAAAACCATGTCAGAATCCAGGAAGAACAAATGCGAGCAATCGCTGCGCAGAAAGTTTTCAACCAAAACGTTTCTGGCAACATCTACTGCAGTAGAATCGACAGTTAAGAGCTGCGTTGGGCGCTTCTGGGCCGCATTTACAAAGAAATTCACAAAGCTCTTGAAGAAAACGCTCGGCAGCTGGTTGTATAGAGGAATGCAGATGCCGATTTTTACTTCTCCCTTACTTTCTTCCTGTTTCTTTTCTTCAGCCATAAAAAACCAACGTGGTTATTAAGAGTGGGGCGGGCGGGATTTGAACCCGCGACACTAGCCGTGGAACAGACTCCATTACGGTTGCTGCTCAGCTGGAACTTCAGCTGCACATAGAACAAACCACAAAAATTTAGAATGGGCTTGGTTCTATCGTATGCTCTCCCAGACTGAGCAAACGGTTAGAGATAATTTTTAAACAAAAACTAAATCTAAATACCGCCCCTGGGAGATTATAAGATTTTATTGGAGAATGGTTTTAAAAGCTTGCCATTTTGTATAACTATAAAGAAGAAAAGCGAGCCCGGAGGGATTCGAACCCTCGACACCCGGCTTAAAAGGCCGGTGCTCTACCAGACTGAGCTACGGGCCCAGAACGCTTGTTCTGTTTTCTCATAAACACCTCTAACGTATTTTCGCGAACCTTTCCTTGCGGAACATTCGTTCCGCGAGGCCTCGTGAAGCTTGGGCTTCACAAGGTGGAAGCGAACGATGGGGAGCGCTCCGAAAAGGTTCTAGCGAGCCCGGAGGGATTCGAACCCTCGACGCCCTGGTTAAGAGCCAGGTGCTTTTGGCGAAAAGGAGTAACCAAAAACCCAATAACTCGCTTTTCTCTACCAGACTGAGCTACGGGCCCACATACAGATTAGGAATACTAAATATTTATAACTTATCGCTAAGCAATAATGGCCACACCCATTTAATCTTAAAATTTCTGGCTGATCACTCTTTGAATTATTGGCTTCCACGTATTCGTCTTTTTATCAAATCTCTCTAGAATGATTAGTTCTCTTGGGCCATAGCGGGTGTGCTCTATGCTGTATGAGTAACGGAACTTTTCCTTGCCCCTCGTGAATCGTTTTTCTCTTTGTTCC
>JAFCCK010000074.1 GCA_017610245.1 Candidatus Iainarchaeum sp. | reverse complement strand
CATTCGGTTATGCAGCCAGCTGTTCTGATATCGATATAGATGCAAGGAACATATCAATTGAAGAGAGCAGTACTGACTACTTCTACTTTGACATTGAAAACGACAGCGACGAGGACTTTGATGTGTTTGAGGTTGTTGCTGGGGACAGCTCAAGCAGGTTTAATGTAAGTGTTTCAGATTATGATGATTATATAAGGGATGGCGATGAGGGCGAGATTAAGATTAAGGTCAGGGCATTTTCCGTAAGCAGCGATTATACGGGAGAAGCCTATGTGAAGGTAAGGGGAAAATTTGAAGATGGAAAGTACTGCAGCTTTTCAGCAATTGGAAAAGAATACTTTGATGTAAGGGTTGAGGACGATGATGAGCCTGCTTGCTCTGATATTGAGGTTATTGGCAGGAACATTACAATGGACGAAGAGGACACGATTTTTGAGGATTTTGAGATACGGAATCGTACGGAAGAAAGATTTTACATTGAGGACATTGGTGTGAGCGAATCCTCGCCCTACCTTGATGTCGAGGTTGATAACCCTGACGCACATTCTTCAGTTCCAGCTGATGACGGCAGAGAGTTCACCCTCAAAATTGAAAGTGATGAAGTTGGAAGCGATAAAACTGTAACAGTTAGGGTAAAGGTAAAGGGGCATTTTAGCGGCGGGAAAAGCTGCTCTTACAGCGAAACAACAGATGACAGCTTTACGGTGAGGATAGAGGACACTGATGGAGATGGGTTTGTGGGGGCTGGTAGGTGCTCTGACTTGGATTTGAGCGTAAGCGATATTACTGTTGAGAAGGGTAGCACTGTTACAAAGAATTTTACACTTGAGAATCGAACAGGGGAAAGGTTTTACGTTGATTATGTGGATGTTTATGACAGGAGCGGAGACATTAGGGCAGAAAGCAACGGCTTTGACAAAAAGGTGTATGCAAACAGCGTTGGGCTGATTGGAGTGAAGGTAAAGGCTTACAGCAACGCTGATGTTGGCAGGGAAAAGGCCTATATTAGCGTAAGGGGACACTTCCAAGGAGGGGACACCTGCCGCCTGGGAGATGATGGCAAAAGCTTTTACGTGAAAATAATTGAGCCAGAGGAAGAGCCGTATGTGCCCCCTAAATTGCCAAAATACAGTGATTTCTGTAGGGGATTCATTTTGAGCGCGCCAAGCACTGAAACAGTGCAAGGGAGCGGCACAATCGCATTGAGGATTGAAAACAGTACGCCATATAGGGCAACAGTAAGGTTTTATGGCGAGGGGCTTGATGTAGAGCCCTCGTTGCTTTCAGTGCCAGCAGGATTCAAGAGCGATTTTTACGTTATAAGCGTTTTCGCAAGCAAGCCGGAAAGCACTCTCTATTATGAGATTGAAACATTTGATTGCATGTCAAGAGAGAGCACAAAGATAGTTTCTGCCGCAGAAGAGCCGGCAGAGCAAGGAGAGGAAGCAGGAGAGCAAGAAACTGTAGAGGAAGATGCGCTGCAGGCAATCGCTGGAACAGCCCTTGCTACCCTTGGTGGCGGGTTTGGAATCGCCAGCTTGATGGTAGTAATTATAGTGCTGCTTGTGTATGCAATATTTTTGCTGAAAAAGAAGTAAACACACTTATTTTCCTTATAACAACTCTCGAGAGGTGAAGAAAACCATGGCTAAAAAGAAAACAGTGAAAAAGAGAGCGGCCAGAGCCAAGAGGGCTAGAGTAAAGAGGGCAACAGTGAAGGCAAGGACAAAGCCTGTTGCTTTCTACAAGCAGCCTGTTGTGGCTTTGAGCAACGGCTTTGAAAGGGTTTTCAAAACTCTGTTTTGAAAATCTTTCAAAACCAACAGGTTTTGAAAGGGTTTTCAGCTTCTTCAGATAAAGAGGCTCCCTTTCTTTTTCTTTCTTTTTTCTTGAAATTTTCTTCTTTCTTCGTTTTGGAACAAACGCTCTAAGACGCCTCGCGGAACTCTGTTCCGCAAGGTTGAAAAGAAAGAAGAAGGCGGAAGCTTTAAATACCTTATTTTATAGAATTTATTATATTATAGCAAACTGTATCTGTGCCGAAACGGCACAGATATAAGTGCCAATCTCACAATTTTTGGATCCACTGATTGGCTTTTTTTGCTTTTTTAAGAGATAGGTATCGGCATGGCACGAAAGAGTCGCCCTAGGGCTGGGAGCCTTGCTTTCTATCCGAGAAAGAGGGCTGTACGGGAAACGCCCAGCTTCCGCTCTGTTCCAGCTGTTGCAGTTAAGGAAGGAGAAGCTGTGAAGCCGATAAATTTTCTGGGATACAAGGTTGGCATGACCTATATTGTTGGAAAAGACAGCCATGAAAAAGGCACTACCTTTGGGCAGGATATTAATATCCCCGTTACTATCATTGAAACCCCGCCTCTCAGGGTTTTTGGAATCAGGGCTTATGCCAAGGCAGAAAAGGGCTATGGCACTGCCCCTATTTTTGATGTTTTCGCTGAGAAGATTGACAATGCCCTGCTCAGGAAACTGGACAATTTTAAGAGAAAAAAAGGAAAGAAGGAGAAAGGGAAGGGAGAGAAGGAGAAGAAGAGCGAGGAAAAGCGGAGGAGTATTGCTGATTTGGAAAAGGCCAAGGAAAAAATTGCTGCTGTTGTGCTGTTGGTACACTCACAGCCAGGGCTTTGCGGGTTTGGAAAGAAAAAGCCGGACGTTTTTGAGATTGCTCTTAGTGGAAATCCCGAACAACAGCTTGCATACGCCAAGGAAATACTTGGAAAGGAAATTAATGTTGGTAAGGTTTTCTCGGAGCTAGAGTTTATTGATGTGAAAGCGGTGAGTAAGGGCAAGGGAATGCAGGGGGTAGTGAAAAGGTTTGGGGTGAAGATGCATCGCCCAAAGGCGAAGAAGAGGCGTGTTGTGGGAAGCATTGGCCCTTGGAATCCCAGTACTGTAATGTGGACTGTTCCTCGCCCTGGGCAAATGGGCTATCACAGCAGAACGGAATTGAACAAGAAGATTTTGCACATTGGGGAAAATCCAGGGGAGATAAATCCAAAAAGCGGGTTCAAAAATTATGGGACGGCGAAAAACGACTTCTTGGTGCTGAGCGGCTCTGTTCCAGGGCCGGCAAAAAGGGCAATTGCATTGAGAAGACACATTAGAAAGGCTCCAGAGGAAAAGCACAAGATTGAGGCGATTGATTTTATTGCAACCAAGCCGCCGCAGAAGGGAGAAGCTGTTGTTGAGGAAGAAGAGAAGCTGCTGCATAAGGTTGAGGTAAAAAAAGAGGAGAAAAAGGGGAAGAAGAGCGTTGACGAGGAAATAAAGGAAGCGGTTAAGGGTGAAAAGCGATGAAGGCAAGCGTTTACAGCATTGAGGGAAAACAATTGCGGGAAATTGAATTGCCAAAGGCATTTGCCCACCCCTTGAATAGGGAGCTTATAAAGAGGGCTGTTTTGAGCATCCAGAGCAAGAGAAAGCAGCCCAAAGGGAGCAATGTAAGGGCAGGCAGGGACAACACAGCTGAGGCGAGGTCAAGACGTGTATTGCCGCACACGGAAAGGACAATCAATGTTGGTAGGGCTCGCCTTCCAAGAATGAAGAATAGGAGGCATTTGCTTTATGGGAGAGTTGCTCGCGTGCCACAAGCTGTCGGCGGTGCAAGGGCACACCCCCCAAAAAGCGAGAAAAAAATTGGAGAGGAGATAAATAAGAAAGAGAAGAGAAAGGCCCTCCTTAGCGCGATTGCTGCTTCCTCCAACAGAGAGCTTGTTGGGGAAAGGCATTTGTTGCCTGAAGGAACAAAACTGCCATTGGTGGTTGAAAGTAGCTTTGGGGAGCTTCAGAAAACAAGGGAAGTGCTGGATGCTTTCAAGGCGTTGAATGTTTTGGCTGATATTGAAAACGCAAAGCGGAAAAGGAGGAAAAGGAGCGGCAAAGGGAAAAGGCGGGGCAGGAAAAAAAAGCAGAAGAAGAGTGTGCTGATAGTGACAAAGGGCAATACAAAGGTTTATAGGGCAGCTAGGAATTTGCCAGGAGTGGATGTAAGTAGCGTGGAAAGCCTGAATGTTGAGCTGTTCGCGCCAGGCTGCAAGCCTGGCAGGCTCGTTTTGTGGACCGAGGACGCGGTAAAGGTGTTGGGGGAGAAGGCATGAGTGGGGAAAAGCTGCAACAGTATGAGATAATACTCTATCCTTTGATTACTGAGAAAGCTGTAAATATGATAGAAACAGAGAACAAGCTTTGCTTTGTTGTCAACAGAAAGGCAACAAAAAAGGAAGTTAAGGAGGCAATTGAAAAGAATTATAATGTAAAGGTTGATGCTGTACAGGTTTTGAATGACAGGAAGGGAAGGAAGAAAGCGGTTGTTAAAATCAACAAGAAATTCAAGGCAGATGAAATTGCAACAAAGTTGGGTGTATTGTAAATGGGCAATAGGCTTAAGCATCAGAGAAGGGGCAAGGGAAGCAGCATTTTCAGAGCGAAAGCCCGCGGCATTGAATCAAGCTATATTTCATATGATGAAAAGCAGAAGGAAGGGCTGCTGAGTGGCCAGGTTATTGAATTGATTAAGGAAAACGGCAGGAACACTGTTTTGGCTCGAATACTGTTTGAAAATGGTGCTATTGAAACTGTTATTGCGGCAGAAGGGCTTGCTGTAGGGCAGGCTGTGCAATATGGTAGCAAAGCAGGGATAGCAATTGGCAATGCTTTGCCCCTCTTAAACATTCCTGAGGGCTGCCCGGTATTCAATATTGAGAAAACGCAGGGCGATGGCGGAAAGTTTGTGAAAGGTTCTGGCAGCTATGCATTGGTTGTATCAAAGGACCGTAAGCAGGCATACCTCAAAATGCCCAGCGGGAAAACAGCAGCTTTGGATTTGCTCTCAAGGGCAACTGTGGGCTGTGTAGCAGGCGGTGGCAGAACAGAGAAGCCTTTTATCAAGGCAGGAAACAAGTGGCGCAGCATGAAGGCAAAATCAAGGCCCTATCCTATTGTAAGGGGCATTGCAATGAATCCTGTTGCGCACCC
>JAFCCK010000073.1 GCA_017610245.1 Candidatus Iainarchaeum sp. | reverse complement strand
TTTCTAAACAGCTCGGGGTGCTTCATTGGCAGCTCTACCATCTCCCTTACCTTTTGAATCTGTTCATCCAAGCCACCAATATCCTCATAAGCAACCCGCGGCACACCCTCAAGCTCTCCCTTTACGGGCTTTTCCTTTAAAACAAATTGCGTGAAATCAGTAACCTTTACAGTGCCTCTTGGATTAGTATCAACCACCTTGTAAACAAATCCGCTGCCGAAAATTGGCACCCATATTGTGTCTCCCGATGTAAGGGGTCTGCCAAGAAAACTTTTCTTAAGGATTCTGTCATAGCCGCTTGCAATAATCCTTATCTCCTGCGTAGGGGCCAAAACGACTTTTTTTGCCTCTTTTACATCTGCCTTCCTCACTGCAACCTTTTCGCCAAGACCTACACCAGCATTCTGCCTAATGAAGTGGTCCATTCTGATTATTCCCTTTCCTTCGTCCTCTGTACGGGCGGGCCAAATTATTGCGGCTGTCCTCTTGCTTCCCTCAATCTCAATAATATCTCCGCTTGTAACATCCAGCTTGCTCTTGGTTTGCCTATCAAGTGTAACGATATTTCTCCCTACATGCGTTGGATCAGGCTCCTCAACCTTAAGCATTACCTCTTCCTTTTCAGCCATAATTAATTCCTTCCCTGCAAAGAAATAAAAAGCTTAGTCAATCTTCTTAACCTCAATACCGCTACCAGGAATCATTTGAATAATCTCATCCAATGGGATTGAAAGCGGTTTTTTGGAACAGGATTGAAGCAACGAGAGAATTCTCTTGGCTGCATTTCCTGCTGTTTCCTTGCCCTGCACCAATTCAACAAGGCAGGAGGCATTCTTTTTTATTGCACTAGGCGGTCCAGATATCAGCTGCCCTTCATCCTCTTTGTTTAAGCCCACTGCAAACAGCAGCGAGGTTTTCCTAAAATAGCGCCTTTTGCCATAAATCATGAAGGCGCCACTTGCAAGGGCTGTGCCGCTTGGCGCGCTCTTGCTCACCTGCTCCGCTTTAACAGCATAGACATCTATTGCTGGGAGGGCATTCTTCCAGGCTTTGCTGAAAACAGCTGCAAACTGGGCAGCTTCCTTAAATGTGGTTTCTGGCACTTTTCTCCCATTGCTCTTGATTACAGTTGCTGCTCCCCCTGCTATATCTGCATGCAGGAAGAAATCCTCCCTTCCCAAATGCTTTTTTACTAATTGTTCATTGCTCTTCGCGTTCCTCCCAGCAATAACCAGAAGGGCATCAGAGGAAAAAAACCAGTGGAACTGCTGAAACCACTCTTTCTTCTTCTTTTTGGCCGGCTCGGCTTTCTTTTCAGCGGAAGATTTCTGGGCTTTTGCCAAAGTTTTCCTTGTTTGCTCTATCGCATCTTTTAGCCCAGCCAACTTTTTCTTTGACTTTTTTGCCTGTTCGAAGTAGAGGGAAGCGTTTTCCTCAACACTTTTCTCAAAATCAAGCTCAATCCTCACTCTTCTTTCCCCTCTCTTTCTTAATGAGATCGATTATTGTTTTTGTCCTGCTGGTATTTTTGAAAACCGGTTCAACCGAGAAAAAGCTCTGCGTGTCCTTAACCAGGTTGTAAAACTTTGGAATTGAGCGGTATCTCTTCTGGCTTTCTGCATGGTATGTTTCAATGTCCTTGTAGACATGCCTGCTGAGAAAATTCCAGTTGCCGCTCCCAACCACACTACTCACCCAGTAAACATGCGGGTCTTTCTCTATTGTTTCAATGAATTTCTCAAAGATCTTCTGCTCGCTCAAATCTGCCTGCGTAAGGCTTAGCACCTCAAGCTTGTAGCCGAGTTTCCTGAAGTTTACTTTTGGCCCAAAACCCTGCAAAACGCCCTTCTTCTCCAGGAAATCGAGACTGCTCTTGATTGTGGCCTTGTGGTATCCTGTGTGGCGCTTTATCTGCCTGATGTTTGGCTGCACGCTCCTTGGCTTGAGCAGCGCATCCAATATGTTTATCCTAATGTTATCAGTTACCTTCATTGGATTCGCCATAAATTCGCCCCCCAACACGAAAAACATTAAACATATACTGAATAGCGTATCAAAAATAATTTAAGTGTATTTATTGATACAGCAAAATCTTGATAATTGTTATATAGATTGTAAGCATATAGAATACATACAAGGAAACACCACTAGGAGGGATCCAAAAAGAGTAAATCACGGTTGAAGGGAGGGATAGGCTCACCGAGCTAAAATCGGTTCTTATTGTTTCCCTCACCTTCATCCTATTTCTGCTTCTTTTTCTTCGCCTGTGCCTCCACTCCCTTTTTTCTTCCAATCTTTCTTTGAGGGGCAATTGTGATCTATACACATCTTGAATCTGCTTCTCCTGCCCTTGACCATAACCATCAAATTTCCGCACTCCTTGCATTTTTCCTCCATGGGAGTAATCTTTCCCTTTTTCGGCAGGGGATAGCTTACAGTACATCTGGGATAGTTGCTGCAGCCCAAAAACCTCTTGCCTGTTCTGCCTCTCCTTATTAATAGTTCCCCATCACAGCTCTTTGAAGGGCACCCCCCCACTACGGAATCGGCAATAAGGGCCCTCCTTAGATGCAAGCCCACATCTGCTTTATGCTCAAGCAGTTGCTCAAGAGCCTTTGAGAGGTCCTCTCTGCTCTCGTCAACAACAGCCTGCTTTTTCTTCTTGCCGGCTGCAACCAAATCCATCTCTTTCTCAAGCTCTGCAGTCATTTCTGGCTTTGCAATAATTGGGGCATGCTTTTCAATCGATTCGACTACAGCAAAGGCAATCCTGTTTGGCTCTATTGCTTTCTTCCCAGAGATATAATTCCTTGCAAAAAGCTTCTGAATTATTTCTGCCCTTGTGGCTTTAGTGCCCAAATTAAGCTGGGACATAAGCTTTATGAGGCTTCCTTGGGAATACCTTGGCTTCGGCATTGTCTGCTTAGAAAGTAGCTGCAAGTCAACCAGCTCAACAGTGTCGCCCTTTGAAAGAGCAGGCAGAACAATCTCAGTAGCCTTGGAATAAGGATAAACCTCCTTCCAGCCCCTCTTTACAAACACCTGTCCAGTTGCAATGAATGGCTGTTTGTTCAAATCTATTTCAACAGAAAGGTTTTCTGTAATTGCATCCTCATCAAGCGTAGCAAGGAAACGCCTGCAAACAAGTTCATATATCTTCCATTGCTCTGCTGAGAGTTTGTCTTTGCTTGTTGTGGAAACTGGATGAATCGGTGGGTGGTCTTTTGTAGCCTTCCCAAAGGAGGGCTCTATTTTTCCCAGCGAAAGAATTTTTTGCACGTCCTTCCTCAACTCAGGAACAGCCTCAAGCGAATGGAGTATTGCCTTCAAATCAAGGCTTCCAGGATAAGCCATGTTATCTGTCCTTGGATAGGAAATAAAACCACTTTGGTAAAGGGTTTCCGCAATGGACATTGCCCTGCTTGCGGTGAAGCCAATGGCAGTGGCAGAAGCAAGAAAAGAGGTTGTGTTAAAAGGCAGGGGTTTTTTCAGGATTCTTTTCTTTTTCTCAACTTTTACAACCTTTCCGATGGGAGGCTCCTTACATTTAAAGGCCTCCTCTGCCTCGTTCTTGTCCCAGAATTTTCCCTTTTTGTGGCTCGCTTCAAACTTTTTGCTATCCTTCTTGAAAACTGCTGCTAGCTCCCAATAATCCCTTGGCTTGAAGGCAAGCCTCTCCTTTTCCCTGTCAACAATAAGGGTGAGTGTAGGGCCTTGGACCCTGCCCATGCTAAGAAATGACTTACCGAGGCACCCAGAAATAAGCGAGAGAAATCTTGTAAGGACCGCACCCCATACAAGGTCTATCTCCCTCCTACAATCAGCCGAATCTGAAAGGTTCTTGTCGGCACTGCCAAGCTCAGCAAATGCCTTCTCTATGTCCTTTGGCGTTATTGCAGAAAAAAGTGCTCTCTTAACCTTAACATTTGGATTGTTTTCCTTCAAGGCATTTATCGCCTCAAAGCCAATTGCCTCCCCTTCCCTGTCATGGTCTGTTGCAATAATCACCTCCTCAACGTCTTTTGCAATTTTCCGCAAGAAATCAAGAATGGGCTTTTCCTTCTCCCTATACTCAATCTCTGCCTCAACAAGCTTTTTCAAATCGGTGCCAAGCCAGTAGCTGTATTGTTGGGGAAAATCAACATCAACAACATGGCCCCTTAATGGAACCGTAATGAATTGTTTGCCTCTGCTTTCAAACAGAAAAAACCTTGCACCCTTTTCAATCGAAGCTGAAACGCTTTTGCCCGCAAGGATTGAGGAAATCCTTTGCCCTGCTATGGCCTTCTCTGCCACCACTAAAATCATAGCACCTAATTAGGGCATCAAAAAGAATAAAAACAATAAACGCCTTTTCTTGATGGAAAACCGTATGCTGCCAATTCCTGTAAAACCAATTGGTGTTCTAGAACTGCTTACGCAGATAGCTATAGTGCTGTTGCTGGGAGTGGTACTAAAAGCGGTAAGCAAAAGAACTGGTTTCCCATTTATAATCGCCTTGATTCTTGCAGGAACAGCAGCAGTGTCGGTGGGGCTGCTTGAGCTTGGCATTTGGGGCGGCTTCAGCGAGCTGATTAGGACGCTTGCATTGATTATAGTTGTGTTTAGTGCTGGCTTCCAGCTGCAGCTGGGGCAGGTAAGGCGGGACTCAAAAATAATAATGATGCTCGCAACTCTCGGCGTTTTAATAACGTTTGCGATAATAGCCGGCATTACATATTCGCTTCTCAGCATTTCTATACTGACTGCTGCCTTCCTCGGGGCGCTGCTGAGTGGTAGCGATGCGGCAGCAATCTCTGAAAGCAGCGAAGCGAAAGGCAGAACGACAACAATATTGTTGAGTGAAAGTGTTTTCAACCAGCCGCTCACACTCATACTGCCCCTGTTGCTGCTTGACTATGTGGTGAAGCCGGAGCTTGTTCTGCTGAATGTACCAAAATTCTTTTTGCTGGTCATTGTTGGGGCAGTAGTAGGATTAGGGGGAGCGCTTGTTGGG
>JAFCCK010000072.1 GCA_017610245.1 Candidatus Iainarchaeum sp. | reverse complement strand
CCCTTAGGAAAGCCAGGCTTTTCTCCAGTGCCCTGCTGTTCTCCTCAAAAGAGCCAGGCACCTCATGCTCCCAGCCATGCAACCCAATATCCTGCTTCTCCATCAGCAGCAGCTTCACAATCTCGGGCTCTTTGCTGCACTCCTTACCATTCAGAAACCATGTTGCCTTCAATCCAGATTTTTTCACATTCCAGAGGGTCTTTTCAACCGCGCCCAAATCCCCATTGTCAACATCAAGGTGGAAAGAGAAAACATTCCTTGCCTTTCCTGGGAAAAACCATAGCTGGACAAAGGGCAATTGGCGCTCCATGAAAAGCATCCGCAGCCTGCCTAAGAAGGCCCTTCTCGTAGCCCTTTTATCAATGAGTGAGGCCCTCTCAGGCAGGCACTTGTCAAGTGCAACAAAGCCCCTGACAGCACTGGACTCATTCAATACTTTCCTGCCCGAATCCAGGTCACGGAGCGCCCTGCCCCCTTTGTTAAGAAAATCAGCGTAATTCTTCATCTCGGCTTCATCAAGCTCCCTGTTCACAACAATTACTGCAAACTGCTCTGCAGAAACAGGCCTGCTTAAATCACATGGCTTCCACCAAATGCCTTCCTGTGAAAGCAGCCTCTTCCATCCAGCACTTTCCTCAACCAGCCCTACTGCAAGGCTCTGCATTAAACCCCCCTCACAGAATCATCTCACCAGACTGTCTTGCTGGCTTGTTTCCACTGTGTTGTCAATTTCAGCCAGCGGCTCCCTGAAAGCAACCTTCCTTCTCTTTGCTTCGCTCCCCTCTGCAAAGAAATCCTGTAGCACCTTCCCGTCAACATCTTTCGGGACAGCAGCACCCATAACATGCAAAATGGTCGGCATGATGTCAAGGAGCGAGGCCCTTCCATTATACCCGCCCTTCCTGAAATCCGGCCCATAGAACAAAAACATCCCGTCCATTGCATGGGTCGCCTGCCAATGGTGCTTGTTCCAGAATATTTCGCTCTTCCCAAGAGAGCCGTTGATTTCAGTTGCTTCCCCTGGCAGAGCAACCAAGTCGGGGGCAATATCCACAAACGGCCCTGAGAAAATGTCCTTTTTGCGGAAGGTGCGGTCTATAACCTTCTTGTCTGTATTGGGGTTCCTCAAGGCAACCAGCTCTCTCTCCAGCTGGTCCAGGAGCTGCTCCTTTTCTTTTCCTTCCCTGTTGATGTAGAACGAGCCTGCCGACTGGCTTACCACTTTGCTTTTGTTCCAGTCAATTAGATACATGGCATCTGCCCCGCCAATTCCCCTTTGCGCGCTCTTTATTGTCTTTGAAACTGCCTTTGGTACCAGCTTTTTCAGCAGCCAGACCATCCTGAACCTGGAGGCAAGACAGAACAGCATGTCCCTGGAGATGCCAAGCCTGTTGAACACCTCCCCGCTGCCCTTTCTCTCAACAAGCCAGCCCTTCTCCTTAAGCCAGTTGTTTGAGTAGAAGAACCAGTCCATCTTTCTGAAGCCATGGTCAGATATCACCATTAAATTGCAGTCCTTTCCTGCTGCCTTCATCAGTTCGCCCAGGCCCCTGTCCATCAGCCTGTAAACATCCCTCATAAAATCAGAATCCCAGTGGAAGTGCATCACTGCATCCGTCCTGTAGAGAAGAACCTGCATAAAATCAACATCATTGACCTTTGCCTTTGCCACATCAAACCTTGATTTAATCACTTCCATGGTTTCCTTGATGACTGCAGGGCTCCTCTCTGCAAGGTTCAGGCTTGATTTGGAAATCTTGTAGCCGAATTTCTCCGTAATCTCTTTCTTCAATTCGATTGGATAAGTATAGTTATATTCCGGCTTATGTACGTTTCCGGATATAAAGAAGCCCTTAACCTTCTTTGGTGGAAAGCTCAGGGACATGTTGATTACCCCGCATGTATTGCCTGCCTCTTCCAGATAGTCCCATATCTCCCTGTACTTCCTGAACCTTTTGCTAGTGTTCACTCTCATTCTTTTTTCCTTGCAGAGCACATCTATCCAGCTGTAAGCGCCGAGCTTCCCATAGTTCTTTCCAGTGCTGTAGCTTTTCCAGAGGGGGCATGTAACTGGCGGTGCCAGGCTTTCAAGGATTCCATAACTGCCCTTATCCATCAGCTTCTTGAAAGTGGGCAGCTCCCCTGCCTTTACCATTGGCTCTATTATATCGAGAGTTCCGCCATCAATCCCCAAAGCAACCAATCTTGCCATCTCATCCCTCCTAAATATACCCCAGGCTCTTTAGCCTCCTCCTTATCACTTCCTTGCTTTTATCAGGCACCTCTTCAAGTTGCTCGCCCTTATTTTTGAAAGAGATTTCCTGCTTCCATTTCTCAAGCTTCGCGTGCAACCTCTCTGTTTCTTCCAGCTCAGATTCAGCAAGGTTACTCAATTCATCAGGGTCATTTTCCAAATCATACAATTCAATCCCAGGCTGCCCCTCAGTTGCAAACATCCACTTTGCCTGCTTCCCTGTTTCCCTTATGGCCCTCGAGAACCCAAACTCCCTTATCTTGCGCCACACAGCCGGAACTTTCCCTGCTAGTTCCTTCCAGAAGGAGCCCTTCTTTATGCTCTCCCTTTGAATAAGCTTCCAGCGCTGCTCCCTTACAGAGTAAAGCATTGTTTCAAACCTCTTGAAACCCTGAACAGCATTAATTGCACTAAATGCCTCATTGCAAATCCTCTCAGCAGACCCATCAATAAGCGGGAGCACACTTTTCCCCCTTGCCTGCTGCGGCACAGCAATGCCGTTTACATCCAATATTGTAGGCATCAGATCAACAAGTCTCACAATCGGCTTAACTCTCTTTGCTTTGAATTCAGGATGGTAAATTATTAAGGGAACTCTTATCGTGCCCTCATACAAGCCAAGCCCGTGTGTGAAATAAATATTGTGCTCTCCCATCGCTTCCCCATGGTCCGACATCAGAATTACCATGGTGTTGCCATCAATGCCCAGCCTCTTCAGCTCCCCTAGAATATTTCCAACGCACGCATCAACATACCTTATCGCGCCGTCGTATGCTGCAACGTAATAGCCAACCCTAGTTTCCTTTCCCAGGGCGGCGTAATTCGGAATTTTTCCATTACCAAAATTAATGCCCGAAATTTCAATCCTTGCACTGCCATCAAAGTGTTTATCTTTCAAAAACATCTCATGAAAGCGTTTGGGAGGCACGTAAGGGGCGTGGCAGTCCATAAAGTGCAGGAACAGGAAAAAATTGCCGCCGGCATTCCTCCTAATGAGCTGGATTGCACTCTTGGCAATACTCTCCGCGCTTCTCGTCATTTCGCCCCTTTCAGTTGGCTCCCTCTCTTGGAGCGCATCATCATAAACATCAAAGCCCTTGTCAAAGCCTGTTGCGTCCTTCGAAATGCACTCTTTAATGAATTCCCGCGTCAGAACAAGATTCCCTATAACTGCAGCGGTTGCATATCCCTGTTCCTTAAAGCATTCTGCCATCGTCTTGTAATCAAACTGCACCTCGTTCAGTATCGCGCCCAGATTATCACATGCTGAATATGTTGATGTAAAGATTGATTTCATCGAGGGATAGGTAAATGATGCATGTGCTATTGCTGTTTCAAACACCGTGCTTCCGGCCGCGAGGGCGTCAATGTTGGGTGAAGTCTTCCTCCCATAGCCATAGCAGCCAAGATGGTCTGCTCTCAGTGCATCCACAAGAATGAAAACAACATTCATTTTCCTGCCTTTCAAGCTTTCACCCCCTGATATAGCCTCTCAAACTCCTTCACCCTTTCGCTCCATGAGAATTTCCCTGCATATGCCCTTGCATTCCTGCTCAGCTTTCCCCTCTCCTGCTTTCCAAGGGAGCATGCCTTTGAGAGCACCTCAGCAGCCTTTTCCCTATCGCCAAAATCAACTATAAAACCATTCTTCCTGCCCCCAACAAATTCCCTGAAGGGCGGAATGTCATTCAACACAGGCACAAGCCCTGCGGCCATTGCCTCTATTGCGCTAACCCCAAAGCCCTCATAGCTGGAAGCTGAAACAAAAAAGTGGTGCTTTGCCATCAGCTCAAGCAGCTGCTCCTCGCTCACCTCCCCAGCAAAATTCACTTTTCCCGCAATTCCCAGGTCCATTGCCTTCCTCTTTAACTCTGGCAAAATTCCATCAAAATCCTTTCCCGCAACAGTAAGCTCTGCCCCCTTCACCCTTGCAATAGCATCCAGCAATAAATCAACCCTCTTGTTCTTGCTCAGCCTGCCCACAAACAGGAAACTTTTCCCAGTTGCCTTTCTCTTAATGCCATAAAGCTTTTCCACATCAATTGCATTCTCCGCAAGTGCCATCTTCTCGGCAGGGAAAATTCTGGAGAACATCTCAAAATCATTCTTGCTTACCGCAATCACCTTATCAAATGCCCTTCCAACAAGCCTCAGCCATACATTGAAGTAAATCCTCTTCAACCCAGACAGCGCCTTTGTATGGAAAATCCCCCCATGGGTGGAAAGCACCAGAGGTTTCTTATAAAGCAATTTTGCAATAGCCAAAAAATCAGTCAGAAAACAAATGCCGTGTGCGTGCACAACATCTGCTTCCCTAAGTGCCCCAAGCGAGGGAAACCCAACCTTCAAAAACTTCAGGTCAAGAAAGCCAACTCTTTTCACTTTTATGCCATTCCACTCTGATTCCGCTTCCAGCACATCATTGCTGTCTGCGCACTTGTTCAGGCAAAGCACCTCCACATCATGCCCCTTTTTCTTCAGCTGCAGCGCGAGGTCTTTCACAATGCTCTCTTTGCCTCCCTTGCATGGGTAGAAATGATTTACAACCTGCACTATTTTCATAGCGAACGCCTCAAGTGATTTCCAACCCCGACAATCATCCCAAAGCCGAACATTGCCGTTCTCAGCACAATTATCCCTGGACTCAACACGCCAACAGCCTTGTCCCTCGTTGCAGCCCATAGTGAAAATGGTAGTGTAGTAAGCGCCAATAGCCCAAGCAGTGGCAGGCTATAGCCAAGCGAAGCTGGG